>SKIX01000015.1 GCA_007116195.1 Marinospirillum sp.
CCAGCAACATCCCTTCTAAATGGCACTCAATTGCTTCTCGAGCCATCTCAATGGCTTCTTCCAGCGTATCACCAGCCGAAAAACAACCTGCCACATCAGGTACAGTGACACCAAAATCAGTATTTTTGTCTTTATGAATGACAATTGGGTATCTCATATTACCTCCAGTCCCAGCCTGCTTGGCGATAGATGCTGCGTAGAGTCCCTATAGGCAAATCTTTTTTAGGGTGAGGAACAGTAACCTTGGTGGCATGAATAGGATGCTTGAACTGGTGATGATCACCTTTGACATGGTGGAGCATCCAGCCTTCGTCTTTCAATCTTTTGATAATGTCTTTACTGTTCATCAATACACATTATACACACAAAAACAAGAAGCTCAAAGGCTCAGAGTCAGACGAAGTGCATTGGTTAACGCCGCGCTCTGCGGTAAATTTGGAGCGCAGCGGAAAATTTGTCCGACAGCAGCGCCTGGTTAGCTTATGCCTTGTTCCAATCTCTGGCACGTACCCTTCCAGTCTGATAATAGGTTGAAACCAGCTCGATATAATCACGAAAATCTTCATTTTCGGTTAGTATCCTGTTAGTGGACTCCCAGTCTACGTCTGGACGAGAACGTGCAGGTAATATCATCTCACTTTCACTTGGATTTTCAGGGTTGAGTAAAATTACGCCTATACCGTGTAACGCAGATAACATCCTTAATTCTTTTTCAGTGTTCGCATCAGCAATCGACGTGCCTACCAAGTAACCTTCATTTGCCCAGCTAGAATTACTTACTGCCTGAAAAAAGCTTTTTCTGGCATTGGAGCCGTTAAGCTCTTTCTTTACCTCGAACGACCACAAACGTACACTCTGACCTGCGCCCTGCTTCACACAGCTTCTGATTAATTCGTTCCATTCTTTATCAATAGGCTGCATAGCCACGATATCCGGATGTAACCACTGATTTCCGCCACTACCTCTTGAGTTTTTGGAGCGTTTTTCATCGATTCGAAGGCAGTAAAGCTTTAGTTCCGTTTTGAGGTATTCAATCAGTATTGGATACAGCTCATGCTCGGACAATATGTGATTTGTAGCTGGTGCAGTATCTACAACCACCTCATCGTCATCATAGCCATCAAAATCCGAAACCTCGGGCAAATCCGTCGACTTTTTATCTGGGTCATACCAATACAGTCTCGGACGAGGCTTATCCTGCCAAAAAACATGGGGACTTTGATTTGCAATTTGATCCTTCTGTGCGCCGATTTCGGCAACAATCTGAGTTATAAATGCTTTCTCATCGACAAATCTGGGATTATTGCGCTTTTCTGCATAGTCTTCTGGATAGAGGCTGACTATTGCTTCAGCTATAGTTCTCGCGTTGAAACGCTCTTTTGGATTATCCCGAAGAAACTGAACAACTTTCTGCGATTGCGATAATTTTGACAAACCTTGCTCCTTACTCGAAAGCCTATGCAAAGGAAAGCTAACATTTTCATAGCAGGCATGCGTGTTTTGTCGCTTTCAATACCCGCCTACTTTTTACCTAAAACTACCGGGTTTTCTTAGCTTTTACCAGAACGCAGGTCAAGGTTTACTGGCAAAACACACATGCCTCTTATCCTGAATAGTTGTGCATAAGTGTTAAAAATGAATTCTACCTCGAAGCCGCCTTGACCAAGTAGACCGGCAAGTCTAAAATCATTGTCCTGCTTAAAGCTAACCCAATTTTCCCTGTTTCAGGTTTTTTTCAATCACCCTGGAGTTCGCCATGTCCCCTGCCTTTCTGCCCCGCTTGCGGCACTTGTATCCGTTATTGCTGTTGCCATCCTTACTACTGGCTGCCTGCTCTAGCGAAGAAGGAGGTGACCCCTCTGCTCAACAAGGTCGACCACCGGCTCCTGTGACTCTCGCCGAAGTCAAAACCGACCAGGTTGAGATACGGGTTGATTACGCCGGGCGTGTGCGCGGCTCCCGTGATGTCGATGTGCGTGCACGAGTTGGCGGCTTGCTGGAAGAGCGCCTTTATGTTGAGGGTCAACAGGTGAACGAAGGTGATGCCCTATTTTTAATCGATCCTGAACCCTATGAGATAGCTTTGCGTTTGGCAAAAGCCAATGAGCGCAATGCAGTGGCTAGCCTGGATCAAGCAAAGCGTGAACTCAGGCGCATTGCTGACCTTTATGAGCGCAATTCTATTAGCCAACGTGAAAGGGACCAGGCAGAAACCTCCGTTGAGCTGGCCGAATCCAGCCTGGCTCAAGCTCGCGCTCAGGTCGCTGATGCCAGTCGCAATCTTCGATACACCCGAGTAACGGCTCCCATTAGCGGTGCAACCGGGCTGGAGACACTATCAGAAGGTAGTTTGGTCGAGGTGGGCACCCTGTTAACACGTATCACCCAAAAAGACCCAGCCCATGTGCGCTTCTCGTTACCTGAAAACGATGCCACCGTGCAGCGTTTGGCACGTCAAGCACGTCAGGAAGGCCGCCAAAGTGAACTCTATGAAGCTAACCTGCGCCTACCTGATGGCAGCCTCTATGACCAGGTCGGGCAGGTTGATTTTACTGATAGCAGTATCGACCCTCGCACTGGCACAGTTTCTGCCCGCGCAATTTTTCCTAACCCGCAAGGCGAGCTGGTGCCTGGGCAGTTTGTGCGCCTCTCTTTAGTCCTTCAGCAGCTTGAAGACGTGGTGGTAGTTCCTCCGTCCAGCGTTTCCGATGGGGCTAGCGGCCCTCAGGTGTTTGTTGTCGAAAACCAACAGGCGCAGGTAAGACCAGTCGAGCTAGGCCCCAGAGTGGGTCAGCAACAAGTTATTTTAAGTGGTTTACAACCAGGAGAGCAGCTGGTCGTGAATGGTCAGGTTGCACTTCATCCAGGTGCCGATGTTCAAGTCACCAATGCCCAGGGCGAGGAAGACTAAACCATGCTGCGCTTTTTCATAGACCGGCCGATTTTTGCTTCGGTTGTTTCGATTATTATCGTCCTGGCTGGGGTCGCTTCTTTACGCGCCCTGCCTGTTGAGCAATACCCTAATGTTGCTCCCCCGCAAATTCAGGTTACAGCAGCCTACCCAGGTGCAAGTGCCGAGGCTTTAGCTGAAGCCGTCGCAGCCCCCCTGGAGCAGGAAATCAACGGTGTGGATAACATGCTCTATATGGAGTCCACCAGTACCGATGCGGGCAGTCTGGCCATTACCCTGACCTTTGAAATGGGAACCGACCCTGATCAGGCCGCCATTAACGTTAATAATCGCGTGCAAAGTGCCTTGCCCAAGTTGCCACAAAGAGTTCGTGATCTGGGCGTGCGTGTGCAGGCTCGCTCTACCGATATTCTGTTGGTTGCCGTACTTAATTCACCGGATGCTTCACGCGACCCTCTTTTCATCAGTAACTATGCGCTTTTAAACGTTATTGATGAGCTGGTGCGCCTGCCCGGCGTTGGTGAGGCCAGCCTCTTTGGGGCGCAGGATTACTCCATGCGCATCTGGTTGCGTCCTGATAAATTGGCGCAATTCGACCTAACAGCTGCAGATGTCGCAGCCGCTTTGCGTGAACAGAATGCTCAGTTTGCAGCCGGTCAGTTAGGTGCTGAACCTTCACCGATTGATCAAGCCTTTACCTTTACTGTAGCCGCGCCCA
>SKIX01000092.1 GCA_007116195.1 Marinospirillum sp.
GTGCCAGGTCAGCTCATCGGCAACATAGCGTAATTGATCCTGAATACTGGACCGGGGAGCCAGAACCAGACAGTGGAAGTCCAGACAACTATGAAAAGCATCCAGGTCATCCAGTGCAGGCCAGGCCTGGTTTGGCTCGAACCGGTACCAGAGCAAACCTTGCAGGTTACGTACCAGATGCAAGGGATCACTGCCAGAAAAAAAGTGGTTGCTTTCCGGTGTGAAGGTCAATAAAACCGGTTCGGGTTGTTCTTCTTCTCTGGAACCGCTTGCCTGCCAGGCTTGAACAACCAACTGCTGGCGCACTTCTTCAGGAATGGCTTCTGCCCAGTCTGGCAGGGCGGGGGGCAGCTCTAGGGGGAGGGCCGAGGACTCAGAAGTCGAGAACTCAGAAGCCGACGCTCGGGTGCCTGGTGGCTCGTTGCTGCTGGATTCGCTTGCCTCACCTTGCAGGTAGGGTTTTAGGCATTTTTTAATTTCTGCGGCCTTGAATTCGGCATCACTCGGTAGCTGTTGGGTTTGCTCCAACTGATCAAGCCAGTCAGCTAAGAGATCCAGCGCCTGAAGCAGGAGATCAATAGCGTCTGAATCCAACTGCAACTCATGCGAGCGAGCCAAATCCAGTAGATTTTCCAGTTGATGCAAAAGCCCGGGCATTACCGGGTATTCTTCAAACAGACCGGCGCTGCCTTTGATGGTGTGCATGGCGCGAAACAGCTCATCAAGTGTGGCTTCGCTGGCCTCTTCGGTTTCCAGGGCCAGCAAGCAGCGACTAGCCTGTTCAAGATTATCACGCGATTCGTTGATAAAAGACTGGAGCAAAGGGTTCATCAGTTTCTTCCCCGTTGTTTAGTGTGCAGCAGGCAGGTGCAATAGAAGTGCAACCAGCTGTTGCAGCCGTGCAGGTTCCACCGGCTTGACCAGGTAAAAATTGGCTCCGACCGAGAAGGCTTTTTGCTGATCCTGGCTGCCTGCTTCGGTGCTGATCATAATGGCTGGCAGGGCAGCCAAGCGGGGCTGGGAGCGCACCTCACTAATCAAACGATAGCCATCCATCTTGGGCATGTTGACATCCACAAGCAGCAGGTCATAGTCCGTTACCGCGACCTTTTCCAGGGCTTCAACACCGTTCTCGGCTTCGGCGACTTCGCAGCCTAGGGTTTCAAGGAGCTGCCTGTGGTACAAGCGCACGGTAACGGCGTCATCAACAACCAGAATTTTGCGGACAGTGGCTGGCTGGGGGTCAGGTAGCGTCATTTTTGATACACCATGGCTTTTTTAAATTTGCGTATTTTGAACAGCGAGGAAATACGGCTCATCGACTCGGAGTGCCCAAGAAAAATGAAGCCCCCAGGGTTGAGTGCATCATAAAACACTTCTGCCGCGCGTCGCCTGGCAGCATCATCGAAATAAATCAACAGGTTGCGGCAGAAAATAATATCAAACTCTTGATAATTGCGGGTTTGATTCAAGTCGGCCAGGTTAACGCTGGTGAACTCTATCGCATCACGAATATCGGCACTGATTTGCCAGCGGCCCTTTTCAATTTCATCAAAATAGGTGCGCTTGGTGGTTGGCGAAATGTGCATCAAGGAGCGGGCACCATAGATGCCTTCCCGGCAGCGTTCCAGAACCCGGGTGTCGATATCCGAAGCAGTAATCTCTACGTCAAGATCATTGATTGGCGGCCAGTCTTCCAGCAGCTTTAAAGCAATGGAGTAGGGTTCTTCACCCGTGCTGGAAGGGATCGACCAGATGCGTAGCGGCTCGCCTGGTTTTTTATAGCGAACCACCTCATCCAGCACGTTTTCTACCAGGCATTCAAACTGGTAGCTTTCGCGCATAAAGTAGGTTTCATTAACGGTCATTAAATTGACCAACTGCTGAAACTCATCACCTGAAGCTTGGAAGCGCATAAAGGTAAAATAGCTGCGAAAGCTTTTATGCTCGGTCAGGCGCATACGTTCCAGTAGGCGTTTATCAACAAAGTAACGCTTGCTGTCTTCAAAGTAGATGCCAGTGCGCCGATAGAAAAAATCGCGGAAACGCTCAAAGTCGTTATCCGTTACGCCAGGCTGGCTTGCTGCCTTTTCAGTGTCAGCCTTCATCCGCTTGCTCACCTATTCTTTTCAGTGCCAGGTCGATCGCAAAAACCAGATAGGGGGTATCCGCGACCCGGGTGCGTAAATTAAGCAGATCTTCTCTCATGCTGGGGTCACCAATTTCAGTGGCTCGGTCAACTGCTGCGCCCAGAACATTAGGGTGCTCTTCGTGCTGAAAAATCTGGCGCAACCACTGGGGTGCTCGCGGGTGAACCAGAGTCTGCAAAATATCGATAGCAAAAATACGCACATCAGAGTCAGTATCTTGCAAAAGCTGATCAATGCGTTGCCCAGTAAATTCAGGCTGGGCTTGGAGCACTTCTATGGCACCATTGCGTAGGTGGGCTTCATCCGAGCGCAGCAGTTCGATCAGGCCATCGACCACCGCCTGGCCACCCAGGCTTTCTAGGCTACAAAAAAGAGCTTCACGCACACTATGGTCAGTTTCACAAGGCAGGCGTTCCAATAAAACCTGCCAGTAATCCGGGTGGTTGGCCAGGCCGCGTGCAGCCAGACGGCGACCAGAAGCTTCTGCACCCTGTAATTCTTGAGCCAGGTGGTCACCCGTCGTGGCTTCGGCTTGCTGTGGTTCAGCTTGGCTGGAGGTACGTTTTAGCGCCATAATGGGCCTCGAATCGCTTGTTGGTAGTCGGTGTGTTGCTCCAGGCGGCCTCTCCTCTGGCTTCCTTGCTTTAACCGCCTATTCAGTAACCCAGTCCAATAGCTGCTGGGCAATTTGGTCTGCCGCCAGGCTGGTTGCTTCCGGGCAAAGCTCTTGTAGCGCCCGGGGCATACCATAAACAACGGCAGAGTCTTCGCTTTCGGCAATGACTCTGGCTCCCTGGTGGAAGGCTTGGGCCATTTCCCGAGCACCGTCGTCGCCCATGCCGGTGAGTTGTACGCAAATAATTTTTTCGGCATCACAAACCTCAAGGGCTGAGGCCACCATCAGAGCAACGCTGGGGTGCCAAAGGTGGTTTTTACTCAAGGGCTGGCTAACGGCTCTGAGTTTGCCCGCCCGGCGAACCAGACGCACATCAGCATCCCCCTGGGCAATGTATAAACTACCAGGCTGCAAAGGCGTAGGACTGGCTACCTCTTTGACATTCAGCGACAGGATACCATCCAGCCGATTGGCAAAAACCTTGGTAAAGCGTGCTGGCATGTGTTGCGCTACCAGAATTGGCCAAGGAAAATCACCTGGCAACTGGCGTGTTAAAAGCTCCAGAGTGCCTGGCCCACCAGTGGATACGCCAACCAGTACCAAGCCTGGTTCTGAATCTGCACTGGCAAGCTTCTTGGTTGGCGTTTGCTGATGAGCTGTTGAACGACGAACCGCTTTAGCTGGCTGCTGAGTTGGTGTTGTACTTGCCCCCAACTTTTGCACTTGCTTACTAAAGTTGCGCCGACTTCGGTAGGCCGCTCGCACCTTCTTGACCAGCTCATCAGCGACCTGTTCCAGGTTGAGTGATACCGTTCCGCCAGGCTTGGTTACATAGTCAAAGGCTCCCATCTCCAGGGCTTCGAAGGTTGCCAGGGCGCCCTTGTCGGTCAGCGAGGAGACCATGACAACCGGCATGGGATAGCGTGACATGATATGACTTAAACAGGTCAGACCATCCATCACCGGCATATTAATGTCGAGAGTCACAACATCAATATGCCAGATGTCCAACTTCTCAAGAGCATCTTCACCATCCCTGGCTGTTAGGATCTCTATATCACCCGCCTCGGCAAAGATTTTCTTCAACTGACGCCGCATTAAAGCAGAGTCATCAACAATCAATAAGCTCAATGCCATGCGTGATTACTCGCTGTTTTTATTACTTTCCTGATCTATTACTTCTGCTCTTTAGGGAGCAAAAACTCAAGCAGCGAAATGCTAAGTTCAGTTGGCTGCTTCTTGCACCGCTTCACTGTCATCCACCACCTGAAGCTGTGCTTGCTCAGTGGAGCTAATCAACTCATCGCAGTTAATGAGCTGAATAATTTGCCCGTTTTCTTCCAAGCGAACCACCTGGCCTAAGAGCTTTTGCTGTTGTTCAGATAAGTGGGGCGCCTCTTCGATTTGGTCTAGCTTGACACGCCGAACTTCATTAATCGCATCGACTACAAAGCCAGTGAGGAGGTTGTCCATCTTCAAAACTAGAATACGCTGACGCTCATTCTTTTCTCTTCGCTCTAAACCCAAACGATTGCGCATATCCAGCACGGGTAAAACCAAGCCGCGTAAGTTCATCATGCCATCGACAAAATCAGGACAGCGGGGCACATGGTAGAGGCTATCCGGCTGACGGGTAATTTCTTGAACCTGCTCAATCGAAAGCCCATAGGCCTCTTTATCGAGAGTAAAAATAACCAACTGGCATTCATTACTGTCTTCTTCATCGGCCGAGAAGGCATCTTGATTATCCACAGCAGAAATCTCCTGAATCTGGCTAGCATCAGCTCCTTCAGCGTCTAAGTTGAGGTTACTGGTTAGGCTGCGAGCACTATTAAACAAATGATCAGATTGCAACAAAGTGATCAAACGCTCACCCTGATCAAGACGACAAACAGCTTCAACATCGCCCATATTACTCAAACGACTGAGCACCTCGGGCACTGGCTCCAGCTGCTTCTCATGCAGGCGAACAACTTCTTTAACCTGGTCGACAGCCAAAGCAACCTTTTCTTTATTGCGTCGTAAAACCAGCAGCATCGGCTGATCTTCCTGGTCAAGAGTCTCACCTTTTTCCGCCGCCTGACAGACCTTTTCTGTCACCTTAGACGCCTTGGAAGACAAACCAAACAAAGCCTGCATAGACAGCAGCGGGAAGGTGCTATTACGCAGATTGATCAAGCCCAGTAACTGAGGTGGGCTGTTGGGTAGCAAACTGACTCGACCCGATTGACGAATAATTTCCTGAACATCCAGCAGGCGAAATGCAAACTCTTGCTCGCCCAATAAAAAGCTTACTAACTGGGTTAGCTCTTCTTCCTTCTGCTCCGAGCTACTGGTTTCTTTGCTCGACCGACCAGCGGCTAGACCGCTAGCTGCAGATTGAGATTCAACAAGCGTGCGAGTAAATTCTTGCTGCACCAACTGCTGCAAATCTAAGAGCTGAATAACCTCGCCGGACTGGCCTTCCAGTGCTTCTTGCTGGTAAACACCAGCAAGCACTTCGGTCGAGTTAAGGCTGGATAGGTCACTGGCGGGCTCAATGCGATCCGCAGGAATTTCAAAAACCCTTTCAACCTGGTCAACAACCAAGCCCAACTGGGTTGAAGCCAAATCCACTACCAGCACACGGCTGGCATCATTAATGGGTGCGGCTTCCAGTTCCAAGAGTCGGCGTAAATCCAGCAGGGGGACTACGCTTCCACGCAGGCTAGCAATACCCAGCAGGCACTCATGAGTCAGAGGAACGTGAACAGGGTCATCGGGGTAGCGCATGATCTCCAGCACGCTCTGCATGGGCAGGGCAAAAGTCTCGCTGGCCAGCCTGAAGGTGACATATTGGTTTTCAGAATCCTGGCTTTCAGCACTCAGATCTTCATCGGTTTGGGTCGTCATACAACACCCCCCTTAGCTGCTTTGCAATTCGTCGGCGACCGAGGCAAGATCTTCGATAGCACTGGCCAGTTCTTCGGCACCACGCGCCTGCTGGTCAGACGCGACTGAAGCCTGGCGCACACTCGCAGCAGCCTGTTCGGCAACAGCGGAAATTTGCTCCAGACCTTTTTTCGCTTGGGTAATGGCTGAAGCAATTTCGGTTGATGATTGTAGGGATTGCTGGCTACGTTCAAGCAAGAGGTTTTTAACCTGAACCAGCTCTTCAATATCCTGAATGTTCTCGCGTGAACGCTCCACCTCGGCTTCAGCTGAACGTAGCGCATCATTAAGGTCTCGTTCAGTAACATCAGACTGAACTTGAATTTGACGCACCAAGCCCTGTACCTGCTCGACATTGCTGGCGGCATCATCGGAAAGGCTTTGAATGTCGCTGGAAACCACGGCAAAACCCTTGCCGTACTCACCCGCGCGGGCCGCTTCCACAGCGCCATTGACTGCTAGCATACTGGTTTTAATGGCGGTATTGGCTATCACGCTGGCAATCTTTTCTATGTCTCGGTTTAACTGCTGAATAGCCTGAATTTCAACAAGATTTTCGCGCGCTGAAACCAAGCCAGTTTTGATGCCTTCAACAACGGATTCGATGTTTTTGCGGTTGGTTTCCAAAAGCCCATCAACCCGCTCGATTTTCTCCATACTGACTTTAATGCGCTCTTCGGAGCTATTCACCGAGGTATCAATTTGGGTGATGGCGGCCAGTGCTTCTTCGGTTGCCGAGGCCGATTGCTCAGAACCACTCAGCACCTCGGCTAGCGCCTTACTAATTTCTGAAGCACCACGGTTAAGCTCTTCAACTGAGGAGGCTAATTCTTCGGCACAGGTGGCTACACTTTCAGCGCTCTTGCTAATATCTGTACTGTTGCGCAAATCATCTGAAACCTCTTCCAGCTCGTTGGCTGCGGTTTCAGCACCGTTAATGGCTACGCCCTGTTCTTCCAGACTGTTGGTCACTTCCTCGGCGGCGGCAGCCTGCTGTTCGGCAGCACTGGCGATGACTTCCGATGCCTGTTGTAGCTCGACCATTGACTGGCGAATCATTTCGACTGCCTCATCAATGGTTTGCGCACCCTCAGAAACTTCAGTTAATTCAATATTGACTTCTAGGAACTGGGATTTCACCTCTTCACAGGATTTGACCTGCTCGACGGCTGAATCAGCGGTGCGCTTGACGGCATTGCCAGTAACGCGGGTTTTTTCTTGAATCTGCTCGACCAGTTTGCTGATGTCGGTGGCACTGCGCTCGGAGGCTTCGGCCAGGGTGCGTACCGTATCAGCGACTACTGCAAAGCCCTTACCATGACGGCCAGCACGTCCAGCTTCAATGGCTGCGTTGAGTGCCAGCAGGTTGGTTTGGTCAGCAATCCGCATCACCTGACGTGCAGCTTCGTTGATTGAGCCCGCTTGATCCTCTAGCTGCTTCATTAGCTCAACAGATTTTTTCTGGCGTTCAGCGGTGAGATTAAGGTTGCTGACCAAGCCATCAATACGCTGGCTAGAAAGCTGAGCGGTATTGCTGGCTCTTTGAGCGTTTTCTAGCGTTAAGCGCGAAGCTTCGGCCTGCACCTTGACCTGTTGCTGAATACTTTGTACTGCCGACAAGCTTTCCTGACTGGAAGAAGCAGCCTCCTCTGCTCCAGTAGCGATTTCCTCAACTGCTTCGCTGAGTTGATCGCGTGCCTTAGAGGCTTCAGTGATGCTAGAGGCTAGCTGGGTAGACGCACTTGCAATGCGCTCTGCTGCCTGTTGTTGCTTGGCTAGAGTGCGTGAACGGCGACGCTGCTGTTCAGCTGCTCTGCGTGCGGCTGCATCCTGATCAGTTGAAGCCGTTTTCTGAGCTTGCTTTTCATTTGCCGCACTAGAGGGGGTTCTTTTTTTCAATGCCATGATAAACCTCGTATTATAGAAACAGAGCAACCAACTAGACCAAGCCTTGCCTAACCCTTGTAATTTTTACACAGAATAATGTAACCAAGATATTTTATTACATTAGCCTATTAGAATCCTGAGTATCAAGCCTTTGAAGTGATCTCTGTTACTTTTTCCACATTTTCTGAAACACTTCATGTTCGCTTACTATTTACTGGAGTGACTTTTAGCGATCTTGAAGCAACCAAGGTAAGTCAAAAACAAAACAGGCTCCCTGATCATGGCTATCATCAATCCAAAGCTGGCCGCCAACTTGACGTATTAGTTTACGCGCTAAAGGTAGGCCAACACCGGTTCCCTCGGTTTCGCTAGATGCCAGTCGCCGAAACAGGGTAAAGACTTCTTCACGCTGTGATTCAGGAATACCAGGGCCATTATCAGCTAATCTAACGTGCAGTCTTTGACCTTCAACCTGAGCGGTTAGGCTAATAAGCAAAGGAGTCTCAGGCTTACTGTACCGTCGTGCATTATCCAGCAGGAGAGTCAACACCAAAATCAGCTTGTCAGCATCCATAGCAACCTGAGGTAAATCTGAAGGTAAGTGAACTTCTACTTGCTGTAAAGGCATACCTAGGTTTTGTAGCGCTACCTGCAAGCAGGAGTGCAAGGGTTCAAACCGTGGCTGGCGGGTAACAGGTGCTTCCAAATCCAGGTATTTTTTGACATCTTTAACCAAACGAGATAATTGTCGTGCCTGCTGCTCAATAAACTGCACAGCTTTTTTTGCCTCTGGTTTTTGCAGGGCTTCCGGCTTGCTTAGCTGGTTAGCAAAGATTTGTAAGCGCCTAACTGGCTCTTGAAAGTGGTGAGTTAGTGCGCGATTGAACTCCAACAAGTCAGCGTTGCGCTCTTCCAGTGACTGTTGATTGATTTCCAGCTGCTCAGCAAGACTGGAATTCATTTGAGTCAGCAGCTCTTGCTGTTGTTTTTGTTGGGTGATATCACTGATCAGTGCAACATAATTAGTCACCTGTCCGAGTGCGTTTGTCACCGCACTGAGTGTCAGCAATTCCCAGTAAAAGCGACCTTCTTTATGTCGGTTCAACAGCTCGCCACGCCAGTAACCCTGATCTTTTAACTCCTGCCATAGCTTCTGATAAAAGCTTTTAGACTGTTGACCTGAGTTGAGAAGGTGAGTTTTTTGGCCTATCGCTTCCTCTCTGCTCCAGCCAGTAATCACACTAAAAGCTGGGTTGACATCAAGAATGACTGTTTCCGCATCGGCAATAACAATGCCCTCATTGGCATGCCTAAAAACCAAGCTGGATAAATAGGCATCGGCATCACGCTTAGCGCGCAAGAGAGCAAAGCCTAGAGCTAGACGCGCCTGTTCACGGCTAGCATCTGGATGAAGTAAGCCATCCACTTCTACTCGAAATAAGCGCGTTAGTTTTTCTAGGTTTTCGATTTCCTCAGTGACTAAAATAATTGGAATGCCAGGCAGTAATTTACGACAACGACCAATACTCACATAGCCGCGCCCTGCGGCTAGCCTAGAGTCTAATAACACTAAATCAGGCAAAAGGCCGTGTTCGCTGAGCAGGGTTTCGATGCCTTTGAATGAAGTGACTTGGATCAGCTTAAAGTAAGGATCGTCTTGCAAGAGCAAAGAAAAATGTGCCAGTACGGCTTCCTGGTTGCTTACTAACAATATCCGAGAGGGCTGGTTTTTGTCTAGTTTGAAGGGTTTTCTACTTAAATGCCGGTTTAATTGATGGAAATGAATTAAACGTTCCACTTTAGCAAGCAGAAGATGCACATTAACCGGCTTAATCATGTAGTCCGCTACCCCAGCTTGCAGGTACTCATGCATGAGTGCTTTGTCTTCAGAAGCGGTTAACAAGATCACGGGTAGCTGTTGCCCATAGCGGTTTAGATCTCGCATTAGAGCAAAACCACGGCCATCAGGTAGCTCATTGTCTAGCAAAACCAGAGTGAATTCGATTTCTTCAGTGAGCTTTTTACGCGCACTTCGTAGGGAGGCTGCCCACTCATAATCCATTCCCTTTTGTTGGAGTAGGCTGCTTAACAACTTCGCATAGATTCGATCATCCTCCACGATCAAAATACGAGCCTTGCTCTGCGTTTTCATTTCTATGCAATTCCTGCTCATTAATTTAAGCCAACCCTAGTTGAGGGTTTCGAGTGGCAGCCGCAGAAGGATTTCGGTTCCCTCACCAGGGTAACTATTAATATTGATGCTGCCCTGATGCGCTTTAACAAAATTAAGCACCTGCATCATACCTAACCCACTTCCCTTGCCTGCCGGTTTGGTGGTAAAAAAAGGCTCAAACAGCTGCTGCTGAACCTCCGGCGGCATACCATCACCGTTATCACGAAGTCGAATTTCGACATAGCAGCGATAATCACTGGCATCCGGCAGACACGCCAAAGTTACTTTAAGCGAGCAGCTAGGCTGAATCCTAGAACGGCAAGCGTCTTTGCTGTTACGCAGCAGGTTGATTAGTGTTTGCAGCAAATAAGCTGAATCAACTTTAACCTTCAGAGGTTGTCCACTAGAAAGAAATTCCATTCGTAAGGGTATGCCACTTAAGGCAGACTGCAACAAGGCTTGTTTGCTCGATAAAAATTCCTCAAGGTCAACAAGTTCCAGTGTAGGTTCAAGTACATGGGTCGCCTCACGCAACTGCTGTACCAGCTTTTCAGCTCGCTGCCCCGCCAGCTCTATTTGTTGAAGGTTAGAGTAGAGGGGGGAGTCTTGCGGTGTAATGGCCAGATTGACTTCATTCAAACCATTAAGGGTGCCTATCAGGTTATTGAATTCATGGGAAAGGCCAGTGATTAAAGCGCCCAAAACCTCAATCCTTTCAACTCGTGTAGTCTGCTCTCTTAAGTCCAGTAGCTCCGTGATATCAAAACCCAAGACTGCGAAACCCAGTAGACCACCTGCTGGGTTATAATATGGATTTATTATACATTTTTCTACCCAACAACCAGAGGTTTTTTTACGATTTTTCAGTTCACCTGCCCAAATGCGATCTTTTGTTAGAGCTTCTAAAATTTCCTCCTGCGCCTGCGGGTTATCAGCTGGTGCGAGCAACAAGCTGGAAGCGGGCTGAAACAAGGGCTGACCCAGTAAATCCTCTTCATGATAGCCGCCAAGCTGGCAGAAGCTGGGGTTTACATGGGTGATCCGGTAATTCGCATCGGCAAGCAAAACACTGACATCCGTGGCTTCAAAATGCTGCTTATCCAGTTTTTGAGTTGCAGAGGCCAAGCTCTTCGCCAAAGAGGCTTGTAAACTGGTGTTGTCTTCAGCTAATTGCTGCTCTTCACTACGATCTTGCAAAGTAATCAGGAAACGTCGGTCAAGGTGGTAGCTAAGCGGCAGGCAGGCCAGGCTAACAGCCACGTTAAGTTTTCTGCGTTGCACAACCAAACTTAGATCCTGTTGCAGGTTGGTGTTAGCTGAATTTTCAGGCAGGTCAGTCTGGTTTGTAAGTTCAGCAAGGCTTGCGGTTAGCCATTCACCAGCTTCACGGGTGAAGTAACGATAAGCAGAAAGACGATTTAACAAAGCACCTTGATTAAGTGAGAAAAAACGGTGAGCACTGGGGTTAGCTTCATGAATCACACCAAAGGAATCGATGACTAAAGCCGCAAGGGGCAAGCTTTCGAAGAGACTGGTATAACGCTCGCGCTGCCTATCGGCTGAGATTTGGGCAAAGCGCAATTCCTGGTTTTGCAGCTCTAGCTCGGCTTGATAGACTCGTAATTCTTCGAGCACCTCTTGGTGGCCAAGAACCTGCCTGCGTGCTTGTTTAGGGTCATCTAAATCAAGTGCTAGATCATCTAGCAATAGCTCTCCTTCACGCAAGGCTTTTTCAGCACGGGCTCGAAGGGTTTGTAGCCTAGTTGCATTACCCTCTTTATACATAGTGATTAAGCCTCCAGAACATCAGGGTTATACAAGAAACCTTGAAAGTAAAAAGCGATAAGCCTCAGGTGTCTTGGTCAATTCATGGGTGTAGAAAACTGTAAGTGTTGACTAAAAAGCACTATAGCTGGCTAGCCCAAGAAGTTAACTAGGTAGCTTGAAGAGGGAAACTCAGAATAAAAACAGCTCCTCTTTCACCATTGCTAGCTTGTAAACCACCCTGCATTTGATTTTCGATCACCATTTTAGCCATATACAGACCGATACCACTCCCTTCAGCCTTGGTTGTGAAGTAGGGGTCAAATACCTGGCTCATTACTTCTGCAGGTATACCACCTGCGTTATCTTCTAGGGTCAAAAGCACCCTGTCTGCATCTTGCCTTAAGCTAATCCAAAGCTCGCCTTTTAATCCTGGATAATTGTTGATCGCTTCGCGGGCATTTTGCAGAATGACTAAAATAACTTGCAGCACTTCATTGGCATAGCCTTTAATCGCCAAACGAGTATCCAGGTCCAGATGCAACTGCATTTCTTGTAAACTGGCTTTCATAACATCCACTGCTTGCTCGACTACTCGAGCCAGATAAAAAATCTCCGCTTCTTTACGTGGGCGAAAGAAGGTAACAAAATCTCTTACCGTTTGATTCATCTGATCAATTAACTGGTCAGCTTGCTGCAAATTCTCATCAAATAAATCTTCGGTAAGATCACCATAATTGCGTGCATCTTGCAGATTACCTAGCGTTAAGCGCAGGCTATTGAGGGGTTGACGCCACTGGTGAGCAATATTAGAAATCATCTCACCCATTGCCGCTCGTCTGGACTGGTGTAATAGCAACTGCTCCTGCTCTTTTACACGCTCTTCTGCACGATAAGCTTCTGTAGAATCTGTTATAAGACCATCAACACGCTCCGGCAGGCCTTGTGATGAATAAACCAGCCAGTAGCGTAGCGTTAACACTCGTTGGCTATCCGAGCGAGGATGTCTAAATTGAAGGGTCAAACGGCCTCGACCCTTGGTGACCATCGAGCGCATTTCTGTCAAAACTTTATTGGCTTCCTTAGCCTCCATACCTTCCTTAATCAAGCCTGGGGTATCCATTAACCAGGCTCTGGGTGTAAAGCCTGTCATTTGCACAACACTAGGGCTGATAAAGCTTAACCTTAAGCGCTGTTTGCCTTGGTTTTCGCTAATCTCAGCAGACCAGAGCACAGCTTCCATAGAGTCGATGACACTTTGTAAATGCTGATGGGCATCAACCAACTCACGGGTGCGCTGGGCAACCAGTTCCTCCAAGCGCTGTTCTTTATTTTCTAACTCTGAAAACTGGTGCTTGAGCAAGCGTCCCATTTTACCCAGCTGCTCACCCAGCTGGTTAATCTCAATTAAGGGATGAGGCTTAGCCCAACGCCAGGAGCTGATCGGTAAGGGCAACTGATTTGGCAGGTTTGCAGCGACCTGAATCAAATCATTGATGGGGCGGGCAATCCAGCTGGAGACTAAACGAGTAATCAGTATACCGACCAAAATTAAGCCAAAAGCAATTGAAAATAACAGTGCGTAGCCA
>SKIX01000083.1 GCA_007116195.1 Marinospirillum sp.
AAGGGGTGGCGTTTTCTCTTTAAAATATGGATCGACTTTAAGCGTCCTGAGTTACTGATTTGGCTCATGATGGCGCTGAGTTCAGCATTTTTAACACTTCTGCTGGAAGCTGCAGGCTATACGATTTATGCCACTGCCCTGGCCTACACCTTCTTTCCATTGCTTTGCTGGTTAATGATGACGGCAAAAATGGAAACCAGTGTGCTGGTCTTACCTGTTTTTGCGGCCTTGTTTATCGCTTTTGCTCTCTTGGGCTGGGGTGGGGTTCAGCAGGTCGAATCAATTCATGGGCTGGTGCGGCTGTTACTGCAAATTGCTGCGATGGTGGTTTTAGCTCAGTTGATAGCTGCTATTAACCGCGAACGCGGCCAACTCATTGAAAAATTCAAGCGTCAGGCAAGTGCTGACTATTTAACGGGTTTGGATAATCATCGCGAGCTGCATCGAGGGCTGCAGCTGCTGCTCAATGTGCGCTATGAGTCAACAGCTGTAACTAAACCGGGTTCCTGGTTGGTTTACATTGATGTCTTAGACTTTGAAGCCCTGGGCGACCTGCTAGGCTTTGAAGGGGCGCAAGGACTGGAGCTGCAAATCGCTCGTCAACTAAGGGTGCTGCGTCAGCCGGATGGGCAAATCGCTCGTTTGGGGCCAGGGCGCTATGCTTTAACGCTCGGTTATCGCGTAAAAGAAGAGGTGGAGCTGTTGTTGGCAGCCGTTTATCAGGCGCTTAATGATCAGCAGTTCAGAAGTGGTAAGCAATCAACTCGGATTAGGGTTGCTCTAGGCGCTTTGCCCCTGGATGGCCGCCTGGCAACTCCGTCACGTTATCTGAGTGCTGCACATCAGGCTAGCCTTTTGGCGCGCCAGAGGCCAGAACGCATTTACCTGGCCGAGCAAAGCGAGTCACTCATAGCTGAGCGTCAACAGCTCACTCAACGCTTTGAAACACTGAAAACCGCTTTGGCAGAGAATCGGCTGCTGCTTTATGCACAACCGATAGAGTCGATTCAACAGCCTGATCCAGGTTTGAGTTATGAAATTCTTTTGCGCCTGCAGAGCCATGATGAAAAGGTGTTGCCGCCCGTGGAGTTTTTACCTGCCGCTGAAACCTTTGGCTTTATGCTGGAGATCGATCACTGGGTAATACGTAACACTCTGCAGCAGCTTGCAGAAAACCCGGTCTGGCTTGAGCGGACAGAAAAATGCTCAATTAATCTTTCCGGCGCTTCCTTATCCAGCCCTGACCTGGTTCACTTTATTGCCCAGCAGCTTGATTTTGCCGGTGTTCCAGCTCATAAAATCAGTTTTGAAGTGACTGAAACCCAGACGATTCATGATGCTCAGCTTGCGGCTCGGCTTATAGGTGAGCTGCGTCATCTAGGGGTTAGTGTGGCGCTGGACGACTTTGGCACTGGGCTGGCTACCTTTGATTATTTGCGCTCTTATGAATTTGACTACTTGAAAATTGATGGAGTGTTTATTCGTAATTTAGAGCGCAGCCTGATCGATCAGAGCATGGTTAAAGCCATCTGCGAGGTGGCCACTACCCTGGGTTTGAAAACAGTTGCTGAGTTTGTTGAAGGCGAGCCTCTGGTCAAGCATTTGCGTGAGCTAGGTGTTCACTATGCACAGGGTTATGGCATAGGCCGGCCCTTACCTTTGGATAAGTTTTTTGCTGAGCGCCTTTGAAGCTGTAAAGTCGGCAGCTTGACACCCCCTAGCCGCCTGCCTAGGATGCCTTAGCTTTTTTATCTAAACTCAGGAACCTTTGAAATCATGTCTGCCAGTCAACAGAGCTTGCACCAGGTCGTAGCCGAAGATTTTGCTGCTGTTAACCAGCTCATCCTCCGCGAGTGTTCTTCCCAGGTGCCTCTGGTTGAGAAAATAGCCCACCATATCATCGACTCTGGCGGTAAGCGCCTGCGCCCCTTGTTAGTACTACTGGTTAGCCGCGCTTTGAACTACTCGGGTGATAAACACCTGCTGTTGGCGGCCTTAATTGAATTCATGCACACCTCCACCCTGCTGCATGATGATGTCGTCGATGAATCCAGCCTGCGCCGTGGCAAGCCCACCGCCAACAGCCAGTGGAGCAACCAGTCCTGCGTACTGGTGGGTGATTTCCTCTATTCACGCTCCTTTGAAATGATGGTGCGTTTAGGCTCTATGGAAATCATGGAGATCCTGGCCAAGGTTACCTGTGTCTTGGCCGAAGGCGAGGTGATGCAGCTAACCAATGTGCGCAACCCCAAAATCAGTGAAGCCCAGTATATGCAAGTCATTCATGCGAAAACCGCCAAACTGTTTGAAGGCGCGACTCAGACTGCCGCGGTGTTGGCACAGGCAAGCCAGGAGCAGCAGCTGGCGATGCGTGATTACGGTAAAAACCTGGGTATGGCCTTCCAGCTGATTGATGACCTGCTGGACTATGAAGGTGATGCCGCCACCATGGGCAAAAATGTCGGGGATGATCTGGCCGAAGGCAAGCCCACCCTGCCGCTGATTTATGCCATGCAACAGGGTACAGACGATGAAGCCAAGCTGATTCGCCAGGCCATACGCAAAGGTGGGTTAGATCAGCTGGATGAAGTCTTGGCTATTGTTAAACGCACAGCGGCGCTGGATTACACTCGGGCAAAAGCAACGGCCTGTTCAGAAGAAGCCAAGCGCTGCCTGGAGAAATTGTCCGACTCTGAGTACCGAGCCACTCTTTATCTTTTGACTGATCTGGCTCTGGGTCGCAAAAGTTAACCAAACTTAAATATAAAGAGCATATTTGATCTGGATCAATTCTAGTAGACTGGTTGGGGTGAGAAGATGCCCTACCCAAGCCAAGCATTGACCTGGAGACTTTTGCACTTGTCTGCCTCTGAGCCAGAACAGCAATTCCAAGACAGCTATCGTTTATTCACTGAAATCGTTCAGCAAACGGCAGATCTAGTATTGGTCACCGATACCCAGGGCTCTATTGTTTATGTGAATCCTGCTTGGGAAAAATGCACGGGTTACTCCAGCCAAGAGGCCTTGGGTAACCGTCCAGCGTTGCTTAACTCAGGCAAGCATGACCAAGCTTTCTTTAAGCGGATTTGGAAGACCCTGCTCAGTGGTCAGAGCGTACAAGAAAGGGTGATCAATAAAACGCGGAGAGGTCACCTGTTTTATGAAGAAAAAACCCTGACCCCTGTGCTGAATGACAACAAAGAAATCGTTTACTTTGTTAGCATCGGTAAAGATATCACTCGCCAACTCCAGCAAGAAGATAAACTCACCTACCTCACCCATTATGATGCTCTAACGGACCTGCCCAATCGTCGCCTGCTGGCCGATCGTCTTGACCAGCGCCTGCTGGAAGCAGAAGAACAAGGGTTTAAAGGGCAGTTTGCGCTCCTGTGCTTGGGGTTAGACCGCTTCAAAACGATTAATGAAAGCCTGGGTAATCGCCTGGGCGACGAGCTGCTACGCCAGACGGCAGAGCGCTTGAAGATGAGTCTGCCTAAAGATGCGACTCTCTGTCGTTCAGGTGGCGATGAGTTCTTGATTCTTTTACAGAATATTAAGAAAACCCGCTCGGCTGCTTACGTAGCACATAAAGTGATCCATGAACTGGAGCG
>SKIX01000023.1 GCA_007116195.1 Marinospirillum sp.
ACTGACCGCCAGGGCAATACTCTTTCCTGGGCTACTGCCGGTGGTTCGGGTTTTCGTGGTTCTCGTAAGAGCACCCCGTTCGCAGCGCAAGTCGCGAGTGAACGTGCCGCAAATGCGGCAGCCGAGTATGGTCTGAAGAACGTCGACGTTATGGTTAAGGGTCCTGGCCCTGGCCGTGAATCTGCCGTTCGTGCCCTTAATGCTGCTGGTTTCAAGGTCACCAACATTACCGATGTGACCCCGATTCCACACAACGGTTGTCGCCCACCGAAGAAACGCCGCGTATAAGGAGGCAGATTCATGGCACGTTACTTAGGTCCCAAGTGTAAGCTTTCACGTCGTGAAGGTACTGATCTGCTGCTCAAAAGTGGTGTAACTCCTTTTGAGAAGAAGTGTAAATCAGAATCCGTTCCTGGCCAACATGGTCAGCGTCGTTCTCGTCTTTCAGACTATGGTCTGCAGCTTCGCGAGAAACAAAAAGTTCGCCGTATGTACGGTGTGCTAGAAAAACAGTTCCGTAACTACTATAAAGCAGCGGCCCGTATGAAGGGCGCTACAGGTGAAAATCTGCTGCAGCTGCTTGAATCACGTTTGGATAACGTGGTTTACCGCATGGGCTTTGGTTCAACGCGTGCAGAAGCACGTCAGTTGGTTAGCCATAAAGCTCTAACAGTTAATGGTAAGACGGTTAATGTCGCCTCTTATCAAGTTCAGCCCGGTGATGTCGTTGCCGTGCGTGAAAAGGCTAAACAGCAGCTGCGTATTAAAAGCGCTTTGCAGTTGGCTTCTCAGCGCTCAGATGTTTCCTGGGTCGAGGTTGATGGCAACAAGCTGGAAGGTACTTTCAAGGCAAATCCTGAACGTACTGATCTTTCAGCAGAAATCAACGAAAACCTCATCGTCGAGCTTTACTCCAAGTAATTGGGGTAACCGACAGGCAGCCAAACAGGTGTTCCTATGCAGCGTTCAGTGACAGAGTTTCTTCGCCCACGAGATATCAAGGTCGAGACCCTAAGTTCGACTCGTGCCAAAATTACGCTTGAGCCTTTCGAGCGTGGCTTTGGTCACACTTTGGGGAATGCTCTGCGTCGTATACTGCTTTCCTCTATGCCCGGTTGTGCAATAGTCGAGGCTGAAATTGAAGGCGTTGAGCACGAGTACAGTGCTTTAGAAGGTGTCCAAGAGGACGTCATCGAAATTTTGCTTAACCTTAAGCAAATCGCTATCAAACTTCACAGCCGTGATGAAGCCTTGTTAACTTTGAGCAAGCAGGGCCCTGGTCCAGTGACTGCTGGTGACTTCCAGAGCGATCATGATTTGGATATTGTCAATCCAGACTTGGTTATTGCTCATCTCAATGAAGGCGCTAGTTTGAACATGCAGTTACGTGCTGAAAAAGGCCGTGGCTATGTTCCAGCTGATGCTCGTGTTTCTGATGATGATGAAACTCGTCCTATTGGCCGTTTAGCTCTGGATGCTACTTTTAGCCCCGTGCTTCGTGTTGCCTATTCTGTTGAAGCAGCACGTGTTGAGCAGCGTACCGATTTGGACAAGCTGGTTCTTGAGTTAGAAACTGATGGTACTCTGGACCCTGAAGAGTCCATTCGCCGTTCAGCAACTATCCTTCAAGAGCAACTGGCTGCCTTCGTCGATTTGGAAACAGACAAGCAACAAGAGCCCGAAGAGGAAGAAGATCAAATTGATCCTATCCTGCTTCGTCCTGTAGATGATCTTGAATTGACTGTACGTTCGGCTAACTGCCTTAAAGCTGAAAACATCTACTACATTGGTGATTTGATTCAACGTACTGAGGTTGAGCTGTTGAAGACGCCTAACCTGGGTAAAAAGTCACTCACTGAAATTAAAGATGTGCTTGCTGCTCGCGCCCTGTCTTTGGGAATGCGGTTAGAAAACTGGCCACCTGCTAGTTTAAAGAACGACGACAAGGCATCCGCCTAGGTCATTTGAAGTCTCAAGGTTTTAAAGGATAACGACAATGCGTCATCGTAAGAGTGGTCGTAAACTCAACAGAAACAGCAGCCACCGTAAGGCCATGTTTAAAAACATGAGTGTTTCGCTGGTTGAACACGAAGTCATCAAAACAACCCTGCCAAAAGCTAAAGAACTGCGCCGTGTTATCGAGCCGCTGATCACTTTAGCCAAGGTAGACAGCGTTGCTAACCGTCGCTTGGCTTTTGCTCGTACCGGCTCTAAAGCAGCCGTGGGTAAACTGTTCGAGCTGGGTCAGCGTTATGCTGAGCGTCCTGGTGGTTATGTTCGCATCCTTAAATGCGGTATGCGTACTGGCGATCAAGCGCCTATGGCTTATGTTGAACTGGTTGATCGTCCAGTTGAGGCTGAAGAGGCTTAAGCTTCTTCTTCCCACAAAAAAACCGGCAAATGCCGGTTTTTTTGTGCCTGCCAGTTAGTGCTTAAGTAGTTTTTTAAGAAAATAGCCAGTGTGCGATGCTTGTTGTTTACTGAGTTCTTCGGGTGTGCCTTCGGCAATAACCTGGCCACCACCCTTGCCACCTTCTGGTCCCATATCGATAATCCAGTCAGCTGTTTTAATGACATCCAGATTATGCTCAATAACCACTAGGGTATTGCCGTGGTCTCTTAGGCGGTGAAGCACGGCGAGGAGCTGTTTGATGTCTTCAAAGTGCAGTCCTGTTGTGGGTTCGTCGAGAATATACAGAGTTTTTCCTGTGTCTCTTTTGGCTAGCTCACGTGCTAACTTCACTCTTTGGGCCTCACCGCCTGATAAGGTGGTGGCACTCTGGCCCAAACGGATATAGCCCAGGCCAACATCGATCAGTGTTTGCAGTCTTCTTGCGACGGCTGGAACAGCGCTAAAAAACTCTCTAGCTTCCTCTATTGTCATATCCAGCACTTCGTGAATATTTTTTCCCTTGTAGCGTATCTCTAGTGTTTCTCGATTATAGCGTTTGCCTTTACAGAGGTCGCAGGGAACATAGATGTCCGGTAGAAAATGCATTTCTACCTTGATTAAACCGTCGCCCTGGCAGGCTTCACAACGGCCACCTTTGACATTGAAGCTAAAACGTCCAGGTTTGTAGCCTCTCGATCTGGCTTCTTGAGTGCCAGCAAAAAGCTCTCTGACTGGAGTGAAAATTCCTGTGTAGGTTGCAGGGTTAGACCTTGGAGTGCGGCCTATTGGGCTTTGATCGATATCGATGACCTTGTCTAGCAGCTCTAAGCCTGTTAAGGAGTCATGCTCCTGGGGGGTTAAGGTTGTATTACCATTCAAGGCTCTGGCAGCAGCCGGGTAAAGGGTCGAGTTGATCAGTGTTGATTTTCCTGAACCTGATACCCCTGTAATGCAAGTCATAATGCCCAGCGGCAGGGTGACGTCGATATTTTTTAAGTTGTTACCCTTAGCTCCTTGGATGACCAGTTGTTGCCCTGGTGTAGCCTGGTGTCTGAGTTGCGGCACTTCAATTTTTCTTCGGCCGTTTAAATAGTCTGCAGTAATGGAGTTTTTCGACTGCATAACCTCCTGAGGCGTTCCTTGTGCAACGATTTGACCACCATGCACACCAGCACCTGGGCCGATATCGATTAGGTAGTCAGCCTGACGTAT
>SKIX01000192.1 GCA_007116195.1 Marinospirillum sp.
AAGAACGAACAGGATGCCAGCCTGTTGGAACGCCTGGCCTTTATGATGCGGCGCGAAAAGCGTTAAGCGGGTCTTTTATGCTGATTGATTTTTTTCAGGAAGTGCGGGCGGCCGGGGTGCCAGCTACCCCACGTGAACTGCTGGATCTGGTGCGGGCACTGGATGCCGATCTGGCGTTTGCCGATGAAGAGGATTTCTATCTGCTGGCGCGCACCTGCCTGGTTAAGGATGAGAAATACTATGATCGCTTTGATCTGGCCTTTTCCAGCTATTTTCAGGGCATCGGCAGCTTGGATGAGCTGCTCGACAAGGTGATTCCCGATGACTGGCTGCGCAAGACCTTCGAGAAGTATTTAAGCGATGCAGACAAGGAAAAAATCAAGAGTCTGGGCAGTCTGGAAAAGCTGATGGAGGAATTCCAGAAGCGGCTGGAGGAGCAGGAAAAACGCCACGCCGGGGGCAACAAGTGGATCGGCACCGGCGGCACTTCGCCCTTCGGACACAGCGGCTACCATCCCGAAGGTATTCGTGTCGGCGGTCAGTCGAAAAACCGGCGCGCGGTCAAGGTGTGGGAGAAGCGCGAATTCCGGAATCTGGATGACTCTCAGCGCCTGGGTAATCGTAATATGCAGGTTGCACTCAAGCGCCTGCGCCAGTTTGCCCGCACCGGTGCCCATGAAGAGCTGGATCTGGATGCCACCATCCGCGCCACGGCCCGCAATGCCGGGCATCTGGATCTCAAGATGGTGCGTGAGAAGCACAATGCGGTGAAGGTGTTGCTGCTGCTGGATGTGGGCGGTTCCATGGATGATCACATTGAAATGCTGGAGGAGCTATTCACTGCCTGCCGCACTGAATTCCGGCACCTGGAGCATTTTTACTTTCACAACTGCCTGTATGAGTCGGTATGGAAGGACAACAAACGCCGCTTCAATGAACGCACCCCAACCCTGGATCTGCTGCACAAGTACGGCCCTGACTACAAGGTGATCTTTGTCGGTGATGCCTCCATGTCGCCCTATGAAGTGGCCATGCCAGGCGGCAGTGTCGAACATTTCAACGAGGAACCGGGTCAGGCCTGGATCAGGCGGGTCACGGACACCTGGGATAAGGTGGTGTGGCTGAATCCGGTGCCGCGTCAGTACTGGGAGTACACCCAGTCCATCGGTATGCTGCGCCAGTTGCTGGGCGATCGCA
This sequence comes from Marinospirillum sp., assembly GCA_007116195.1. The sequence continues at coordinate 1,198 of SKIX01000192.1, forward strand.
TGTACCCTCTGACGCTGGAAGGTCTGGATGCTGCCATGCGCGAGCTGATTCGTTAGCGCAGTCCTGAGTACCTGATCTGCTGATCAGGTACTCGACGCTGATTACTTAATGGTGATTTCTGGTAGAACGGGGGCTTCTAGCTCTACTGCTTCACTGGGTGCGATCACGGTGGCAGTGCCAGTGACGACCTTTTCATCCTTCTGGTTAGTGACCAGACAATCCAGAATTACAATCTTTTTCTTGTCCTGCTTTTCTTTCACGGTCAGCTGTACGGTCAGGGTATCGCCGAGTTTAACCGGGCGGCGGAAACTAAGCTCCTGGCCCAGATAGATGGTACCGGGGCCGGGCAGGGTGGTGGCCAGGGCGGCGGAAATCAGCGAGCCAGACCACATGCCATGGGCGATTCGCTCACCGAACATGCTGGTTTTGGCAAAGTCGGCATCCAGGTGCACCGGGTTGACATCCCCAGAAACTGCCGCAAAAAGCACTAGCTCTTTTTCAGTGAGTGTCTTGGCAAAAGTAGCCGTGTCGCCTTCTTGCAGGGTATCGTAGGGTTTGTTGACCAAAGTACTCATGATATTTTCCTTTCGTTTTTGCAGTTAAGCTCTTGGCAGGAGATAGTAACTCTTGGCATCATGGAAAGCCAGTTGAGCGCTTGCTAGGTCGTGGTTGCAATACGACATGAGTCGTATTTTTTTGCGATGCAGCATAAGGCTAAATGCTTACAAGTAGTTTTATTACAAAAAAACGAACACCAATGTCTAAAATAAGGGGGCTAGCTTCTATGCCGCACACCAATATTTACAATCTGGGTTTAGATCAAAACACTGCAAACTTTGCAGCTTTAACACCCATTTCTTATCTGCAAAGGGCAGCCAGTATTTACCCTGAGCGTATTGCACAAATTCATCACCAGCAAACGACAACCTGGGGTGAAACCTACCGTCGCTGTGTGCGCTTAGCTTCAGCACTGAATAAGGCCGAGGTGGGTGAAGGCGATACGGTTTCTTTTATTTCTCCTAACATCTACGCCTTGTTTGAAGCTCACTTTGGCGTTCCTATGTCGGGTGCGGTGCTTAATGCCATCAATACTCGTCTGGATGCCGAAGCGATTTCCTTTATTCTGCAGCACGCAGAAACAAAAATACTTTTTGTTGATCGCGAGTTTTCTGAAGTTGCTGAGCGTGCAGTCAGAATGCTAGGTGCTCAACGGCCTCGAATTATTGACATCGATGACCCTCACTTCGAGGGTGGCAAGCTGATTGGTGAAATGGACTATGAAGCCTTTTTACAAACCGGCGATGAGGATTTTGCTTACCCTCTGCCGAAGGATGAGTGGGACGCCATCGCGCTTAATTACACTTCGGGCACTACGGGTAACCCCAAGGGGGTGGTCTATCATCACCGGGGTGCCTACTTAAATGCGATTTCAAATGCTTTGTCCTGGAATATGGGTGAGTACCCTGTGTACCTCTGGACGCTGCCCATGTTCCATTGTAATGGCTGGTGTTTCCCCTGGACAATTGCTGCAACGATAGGCACCAGTGTCAGCCTGCGCCACGTCCGCGCTGATGATATCTACACAGCAATTAAAACCAATAAGGTGAATCATTTCTGTGGTGCGCCCATCGTCCTTAATATGCTGAATAATGCTGATGATGAGCTTAAAGCAGGGATTGAACATCAAGTTAAAGTGATGACAGCGGGTGCTGCGCCTCCTGCTGCAGTCATTGAAGGCATGGAAAACCTCGGCTTTAGTGTGACTCATGTTTACGGTCTAACTGAAACCTATGGCCCTTGTGTGGTCTGTGCCTGGCATGATGAGTGGGATGAAAAATCACCTTCTGAGCGTGCCCGCCTTAAAGCACGCCAGGGTGTGAAGTCACCTATGCAGGAAGGCCTGATGATTGCTAACCCTGAGACTCTGGAGCCCGTGCCTCAAGATGGTCAGACGATGGGTGAGATCTTTATGCGTGGCAACCTGGTGATGAAAGGCTATCTGAAGAACCCCAAGGCCACTGAAGAATCCTTCTCGGGTGGTTGGTTCCATTCTGGTGACTTGGCGGTTTGGCATCCTGATGGTTATGTGGAAATTAAGGATCGCTCTAAGGATGTCATCATCTCCGGCGGTGAAAATATTTCCTCGATTGAGGTTGAAGATGTTCTCTATCGTCACCCAGCCGTTTCTGAGGCCGCCGTTGTTGCACGCCCAGATGAAAAGTGGGGTGAAACGCCTTGTGCCTTTATTAACCTGAAGCCAGGTGCTCAGGTAACGGAGCAGGATATTATTAGCTTCTGTCGCGATAATATGGCGCACTTTAAGGCACCAAAAACGGTGGTCTTCGGTGAGTTGCCAAAAACCTCGACCGGCAAAATTCAAAAGTTTGTACTGCGTGATCAGGTTAAAAGCCTCTAAACTTAGTGGCAATTGATCTAAGTTTAAGCCAGCTCTTCGGGGCTGGCTTTTTTGTTTGCAGGTCTTTATAGTGTTAATACAAACGTTTGAATTGGTATCTGGTTAGCTACTTTCCTATACTACTGCCAGATACGCTTGCTACCAATAACAACAAGTTGGCGAGGGTTTTATGAATGCTATTGATCTAGGCCGTTTTGAATCTGTGTTGCAGGTGTTTGATGAGTCCTGCCAACGTTTTGCTGAACAACCGGCTTTTACCTGTATGGGTCAAAAACTAACCTATGGACAGTTAGAAGAGAAAAGTCGGCACTTTGCCGCCTATTTGCAGAATGAAACGGATTTAAAGCCAGGCGATCGCTTAGCGATTCAGTTGCCTAATACCCTCATGTTTCCTATCGCTGTTTTTGGCGCCTTGCGGGCAGGTTTAATAGTGGTCAACACGAACCCCCTGTATTCCGAGCGGGAAATGGAGCATCAGTTTAATGACTCGGGTGCCAAGGGCTTAGTGGTGTTAGCCAATATGGCGCTTAGTGTTGAAAAAATTCTGCCACATACTCACCTCAAGCATATATTCGTAACAGAACTGGGTGATATGCACTCAGGTTTCAAGCGTTTGCTGATTAACTCAGTGGTTAAATACGTTAAAAAAATGGTGCCAGCTTATCAGCTGCCTCATGCGATTCCTTTCCGCAAAGCGCTCAGTCAAGGTAAGCGCGGTCATTGGGTGCCGGTTGAAGGCAAGCTGGATGATATTGCGGTTTTACAGTACACCGGTGGTACTACCGGGGTGGCTAAAGGGGCTATGCTGACGCATCGTAATCTGGTCGCCAACATGCTGCAGGCGCGGGAAGTTATCAAGCAGGTACTCAACGAAGGCGGAGAGACAGTTGTGGCTCCGCTACCTATGTATCATATCTATACGTTCACCGTGAACTGCATGGTAATGATGGAGCTGGGCAATCACTCGCTATTGATTCCCAACCCTAGAGATTTGCCGGGTTTTGTTAAAGAGCTGCAAAAAAATGAGTTTACTGGTTTTGTTGGTTTGAATACCTTGTTTGTAGCCCTCTGTAATCGTGATGATTTTAAGGCGCTGGATTTCAGTAAGCTTAAACTGACTATTTCTGGTGGTATGTCTTTAACCAAGGCAGCCGCAGAGCGTTGGAAAGAGGTGACAGGTTGTGATATTGCAGAAGGCTATGGCTTGACGGAAACCTCGCCAGTTGCCACCTTTAATCCGCCCAAGGCCATTCAGTTGGGTAGTATTGGTAAGCCAGTACCCAGTACTGAAATCAAGGTGATTGATGAAGAAGGGCAGGACTTGCCTCAAGGTGAAGCAGGAGAGCTGTGCGTCAAAGGTCCTCAAGTTATGCAGGGGTATTGGCAAAGGCCTGAAGAAACGGCCAAGGTCATTGATGGCCAGGGCTGGTTCCGCACAGGAGATATTGCGGTTATTCAGGCCGATGGCTATGCTCGAATCGTGGATCGTAAAAAAGATATGATCAATGTTTCTGGCTTTAATGTTTACCCTAATGAGGTGGAAGATGAAATTGCTTCCCATCCAGATGTGCTCGAAGTGGCCGCTGTGGGTATTGAAGATGAAAAAAGTGGCGAGGCCGTTAAAGTGTATGTTGTTTCGCGTAACCCAGATCTGTCCACTAAAGATATACGCAACTGGTGCAAAGAGCGCCTAACGGGCTATAAGGTTCCTCGTGTGATTGAGTTTCGTGATGAGCTGCCTAAAACCAATGTGGGTAAGGTATTGCGTCGTCAGCTAAGAGATGAAAATCGGAAAGCCTCCTAACCCTTTGCATTCGAATAAAAAACCCAGGCAAGTGACCTGGGTTTTTTTATTGGGCTAGAACCAAGTCCTCTAGTTACTACCTATCCAGATTCTTACCTGACCTAACCAGGGCAAGTCTTGAGCACTGTCATTGAGTTGCTGGGTTAGAGGCTCAAGGTGCTCCAGACTGAGCTGCTGGCTAGTGAAGAATAAATCAACTTCGATTTTCTGTTCCAGGTAGTGTAGCTGGGTTTTCTCAGCTTTTTGGTAAAGCGCTTGTTGAGTCCAGCGTTGTTCAAGCAGAGTTAGCACATCTGGGCGCAAGGGCAGCATTTTATCAGGGTCGGGGTTATCCGTTTCGGCATCATCTTCTGGGTCGATATGAAAAGTGATATCAGAAATATGGTCGAATTCTTCTCTGAGCAGGTGAGCAACCCAAACACCTATTTCATGGCCTTCAGACACACTAACCTGCGGGCCGACCTGCAAATGAATGTCGAGCAGGCTGCGATTGCCCATTGTTCGGGTTCTTAAATGATGTACATCACGAACACCGGGTACACTTTTTGCCAGCTGGCGAATGTTCTGTGTTTCTTCTTCTGGAAGCGCCGTATCAACCAGTTCTTTCAGACTGTCCCAAATCAGCTTAACGCCAATGCGGGCGACCATAAACCCAACGATAATAGCAGCGATCTGATCTAGCCAAGCAAAGCCTAGTAGGGCACCCCCAACAGCTACAAATACGACGATGGAAGAAAGGGCATCGGTACGGTGATGCCAGGCATTAGCTTGCAGCAATTTGGAGTTGATTTTGTTAGCAATCTTCAGGGTGTAGCGATAGATCCACTCTTTACTGGCAATGGAAGCGAGGGCAACGATTAACGCTGCAATGCCAGGAACAGCCAGGTCTTCGGTGCGAACCAGGCGGCTAAGACTGTCCCAGACTAGTGCGCCTGCAACCGCAATAAGTACCGCACCCAATAATAAAGTGGCCAGGGTTTCATAACGGTCATGGCCATAGGGGTGGTCGGAATCAGGCTGCTGTCGACCCAAGTGAGTTGCACCGAGTACCAGTAGATCACTAAAGAGATCGGATAAGGAGTGGATGCCATCAGCGATCAGTGCCTGAGAGTTGGCCCAGAAACCGACCAGAATTTTTGCCAAACCATTAATCGCATTGACCAGTGCCCCGATCCAGGTCACTCGTTTGGCTGCCTTAGCCTCACTCAGGGCGGGGTTGTTGTCTTTGGCTGAAGCAGTCATTGCAAGCGGCCCAGGTAGTTTTTGACAGGGTTTGCATACATCGCCAGCCACTCTTTTTGATATTCTTCAGGACAGGCAGCAAGCTGTTCATTAAAGGTAGCACGAGTTGCTGTATCAAACTCAGGTATTGCTAGGTCGCCTAGCTCCCCCAAGGCTTCTAAAGCTAGGTAATTGCTGGGAAAAAGTCGGTAGAGGCGTCTTATTTGCTGATCTACAGCCTTGGCTGCCTGGTCAGGCGTGGCGAGTTCCTCAATGCTTAGAGGGGTGCCAAAAGAAACATGAACCTGGCCTTTAAAGCCAGAAATGCCTTGAGCGATGCTGAGTATGTCTTCAAATTCGCCTTTGGCATACTCACCTTTTTCGGCCTTGGTGGCCAGCTCACGGGCTTTTTGTACGCCGAGTGGATCATATTCATAGCTGATGGCAACTGGCAAAAGGTTAAGACCAGCAAGAATTTCCCCAGTGGATTTGGCTGATTTTTTTTCAGCCATGCAAAACATTTTTAAAATGGCTGGATCTGTAGTATCGATGCCATCTTTGGCACGACCTTCTTTTTGAGCGATCCAAATCGACTGCTGATCTTGCTTGAGGCTGTGGTGAATGTATTCGGAAAGCAACTTAAATGAGGCCAGCATCTCGCGCACACCCTTGGCTGAGCGCTTAACAATGAAGCTTTTGTTTAAGCGCATTAAATCTGTTACCCAGGGCTTTTTAAGCAGGTTGTCACCGATAGCAATTCTGACGGTGTTAAAGTTATGTGTATGCAGCGCGTAATTGACTAAAGCTGGGTCCATCGCAATATCGCGATGGTTGCTGATATACAAATAACTCTTGTTAGGGTCTATATGTTCCAAACCATCAATAGTCAACCCACGGGTGGTTGTTGCCAGCATTCTGGCCATATAACCTTCTACATATAACTGCAGATCCTGGATCGAATGAATGCGAGCGGCTTTTTTCTTGAAAGCTCGGCTGATCAGCTGCTTTAGAAGTGGCGCTAAAAAGGTGTTGGCTAAGCGTGGAAATTTGAATTTGAGTAAAGCAGCCAATAGCTCAGGGTCTTCTGACAGTCGCTCTAAAACTTCTTCTGCCTCTTCATCATGGAAAGGGCGAAGGCTATCAAAAGCTTCCGGGGAAGCATGCATTAACTGGGTTTCCATGCGTCTAGCTTAGCCTCGCTTAGGTTGTTGTTCAGGATTAAGGGAAGCCGTCAAACCGTCATGCAGGCTAATTAAACGGTTAATCAGGGCGCTTAGAGTGGTGCTCATTAAAATAAACTCGGCATCTAAAGCAATAAGGGGGTCTAAGTCAGGGTTAACGTCTTCGGCTTCTTCGAGCAGCTCATCAGCAAACTGTAGGCTTTTTAAAATGAGTTGATCGGTTAGAGTAAAACTGAGTTGTTCTTGCCAGTTAAGGCGCAGCTGGGTGACGCGCTTACCTGCATTAAGGTGTTGGGTGATTTCTTCACCTTCAAGTGCCTGGCCTTTAATTCGCACGACAGCCTTGTCGTCTTCAGGGTCGCGCAGTTCACAAGTGTCCAAGACCTGAAAATCTTTTGCTGGGCGATCTTCCAGCCAGCGAGTCATGACTTGTGTTAAGGGGAGCTGGGTTGCTAGCGGTATGACTGGCAGGCTGCCTAGACCTTCACGAAGCAGGTTAAGTGCCAGTTCGCAAGTTTTGTCGCTGGTAGCATCTAGCAGCACCCGCTGATTAAGACCATCAAGCCACACCCAAACAGGACGAGAGCGGGTAAAAGCTTTAGGTAAGAGTTCCAGGCGCAGCTCGTCGGTCAGGTTTTGACGCTCTTTGCGGCCTAGTTTACGGTTTTCTGCAGTTTCTATGGCTTCAAGTTTAGCTTCAAGTTGTTCGCGAACCACTGCTGCAGGCAGGATTTTCTCTTCAATTTTTAGCTTGAGTAACCAGTGGTCGCCTTGGCTTAAAATCTTGGAGTTATTTCCCGTTGGTGAAACCCAGCCAGCCGTCATTTCTTCTTGGCTGCTACAAGGGCGAAAAGGTTTGCTTGCCAAAGCCGCTTCTAGCTTTTCATTGGTCCAGTCTTGTGCTCGAGAGGCCTGATAAATACGTAAGGCTTTAAACCACATTAAGAAATCCTTGCAGAAAATGTGTTGCCTATTATCCCTGATCCTTGAGTTTGAAGCCAATAGAAAGCAAAAGACCCGCACTGAAGAGCGCGGGCCTAGGTAACTGAATACTAATGGATGGCTTTGATATTTTAAGAAGCGCCTGTAACCACAGCAGGGTTTTTATGAATAGCGGAGACACCACGCATACCCGACCACATGGCTTCGCGGCCTTCACGCCAACCATTCATCCAGTTGGTGCGTAAGTCTTCTTGGGTGCTGGGGCATTTTTCATGTGAGTCGCCCTTGATTCCTGCTTTAAAACCACGAGTGTAAAGCCTGTTAGCACGATCTCGTTTCTGACTCTTCATAGATACGGCCTCTCTATTATTGTGTAAGATACAGCGGCAATCTACGGCAGGTCACCTAGCTGGCAAGTGCCTCAGTTCTTATTTGTAAGCTAGTTGACAGGATAATGACAGCTTATTTTATTTATCGTTACTTGGGTTCTGATAACCCTTCATAATCGAGTTAGGCATTTTTATGGCTTTACTTCAGGATAGCTACACCCTTTATGCAACCTGTTCACGCGGCTTAGAGCAGCTTCTAGCCGAAGAATTACTCGCTTTTGGTTTTACCAGTGCGCGGCCAGCAGTTGGCCGGGTTATCGGTGAAGCCAGTCTAACCAGTGCTTATCGTGCACTCTTGTGGTCGCGGCTTGCTAATCGTTTATTACTGCAGTTGGATACCGCGCCAGTCAATCAGGCGGCTGACTTACAAGCCTGGTTGAGCCAGATCGACTGGAGTGAGCACCTGCTCGCTCAGGGTAGTTTATTGGTTGATGCAAGTGGTACGACACCTGCGCTGCGCAACACGCATGACACAGCATTGAGAGTAAAAGATGCCATCGTTGACTGGTTTCGTCAGCATCAAGGTGAAAGGCCCAGTGTTGATCGTGAGCGGCCTGATGTACGTTTTCACCTGCGCCTTGAAAAAGGCCGAGGTGTTTTGAGCTTAGATATGGGCGGGGGCAGTCTGCACCAGCGTGGCTATCGGCTTCAAGCTGGTAAAGCGCCCTTGAAAGAGAATTTGGCAGCAGGCTTATTGATGCGCGCGGGTTGGCCCGAGTTAGCGAAGCGAGGCTATGCTTTGGTTGACCCCTTCTGTGGTTCGGGCACGCTTCTGGCCGAGGCGGCTTTAATGGCACGCGACCTGGCACCCGGCTTACTGCGTTCCAGGCAGGGCATAGAAACCTGGCTAGGCCATCGGCCCAGCTGCTGGCAAAGCCTGGTTGATGAAGCCCAGGAACGGCGTGATCAAGCGGCCAAGCTTCCTCTGTCAATCACAGGCTATGATGCCGATACGCAAATGGTTGCTGTTGCTCAGGCTAACTTGCAAAGGGCCGGTTTGGATGACGAGGTTCAGGTTCATCCTGGTCCAGTGAGCGCCTTGCCGCCTGCGAGCAGAGGCCAGGGTTTGGTGATAACGAACCCTCCTTATGGTGAGCGTTTGGAAGATCTGCCCAGCCTTAGGTTGCTTTACAGTGAGTTAGGTGAAAAGCTGTTGCAGGGTTACCCCGGTTGGCGTCTGGCTTTGTTTACTCTAAACAAGGAGTTAGCACTGCGTGTGCCCTTAAAGCCTTACAAAAGCTATCCCTTGCATAATGCAACCCTGGCATGCCAGTTGTATTTATTTCAGTTACCGGTCGAAGGTCAGCAAGCGGAAGAGGTACAGCAGATTCAGCGTAAACAAGCCCAGCAAGCGCAACAACCCGAAGTTAACCGGGTGCCTGAGCTGAGTGAAGGCGCACAAATGCTGGCGAATCGCTTAAAAAAGAACCTTAAAAAATTATCGCGTTGGGTTAAGCGGGCAGGCATAGAGGCTTATCGTCTTTATGATGCCGACCTGCCTGAATATGCTTTAGCGATCGATCTTTATGGTGATCAGGTGCATGTGCAGGAGTATGCGCCTCCTGCAACGATTGATCCAAATAAAGCCAACCAGCGTTTAGAAGAAGCCTTGACGGCCATTGCTCAGGTGTTAGACGTTACTGCGGCAGCCATTCATCTAAAGCAAAGGCGTCGCCAAACTGGCAAACAGCAGTATCAAAAGCTTGCGACAACCGGCAATGACTTTAAGGTTAGAGAAGGCCAAGCTCAACTGCTGGTCAACCTGGATGACTACCTGGATACAGGCCTCTTCCTGGATCACCGGCCTCTGCGTCGACGTCTGTTCACTGATGCCAAGGGTAAGCGCTTCCTTAATTTATTCTGCTATACCGGTGCAGTAACGGTACAAGCTGCTTTGGGTGGTGCAACTAAAACAACCAGCGTGGATTTATCTAAAACTTATTTAGGCTGGCTGGAGCGCAACCTAGAAGCTAATGGCCTGCCATTAACCAAGCATCAACGCGTGCAAGCTGATTGTCGTGAGTGGCTGAAGCAGGCTCAGGATCGTTATGACTTGATTTTTATGGACCCACCCAGTTTTTCCAACTCCAAGCGTATGCAGGGCGTGCTAGATGTACAGAGGGATCAAGTCGAACTGGTCGATTTGGCTATGCGTTGTTTGACCAGTGAAGGCCTCTTGATCTTTTCCAATAATTTGCGGGGCTTTAAAATAAGCCAAGAGCTGCAAGAGCGTTATGAGGTTAAGGATATTACGCGCTTAACGCTCGACCCTGACTTTGAGCGCAACCCACGTATTCACCAGTGTTTTGAAATAAGGAAAAAAAGCTTATGAATCTTGGTCACAAGGAAAGCCAACGCTTAACCCTTTACACCACAGAAGGTTGCCATTTGTGCGAGCAGGCGATGCAGCTGCTTGACCCTTGGTTAGCTAAAGGCATGGGGCTGGCTAAGGTTGATATTGCAGAAGATGAGTTGCTGATGGCGCGTTTCGGCGAACGTATTCCAGTGATTGCCAGTGCTTCAGGCAGTGAACTAGGCTGGCCGTTTACTGCAGCAGAGCTAGAGACATGGATTAAGCAGCTATCTCCCTAGCGGCAAGCATTTAGTTTTTAAATGCCAGTTCGTTATTCAGGGTGTTTTGAAGATGGTCAGGAATAGCCTGACCATCTTTAACTTCAAAAACTTTATGAAAGCCTCGGCTTTCCTGAATATGTTGAACATCGTTGACCAGAGTCTCGGCTTCTTCTGGCGAATTAACCAGAGTGTGCTTAAGGCCACCGTATTGAGTGCCGGTAATGCCCCAGACGCGCGTTACTAGCCAGTCGCCAAACATATCTTGATGGACATGTACCAAGTAGTAATCTTGGTCTTTTTCCCAGCGTATGATCAAGAACACCTCAAAAGATGAAGATAATGAAAGACAAGGATTGTAACCCTTTTTTGTCCTTCGAAAAATTCCCTGTACAGGAAAAGCTGCCATGCGCCTAGTTGCTGATGAAAACCTGCCTTGGGTGGAAGAGTTTTTTAAAGACTCTGCACAAATTACCCGCCTACCTGGCGCTGCTATTAGTCGTGAGCAGCTGCAGCAGGCTGATGCTTTGCTAGTCCGCTCGGTAACCCAGGTCACTCCTGAGTTACTTGCTGGCACTCCCGTCAGGTTTGTAGGCACTGCCACTATAGGCACTGACCATGTTGATGTTGCTGGTTTAGAGGCTGCTGGAATCCATTTTGCCAGTGCACCTGGCTGTAATGCCAGTGCTGTTGTTGATTACGTTATTACAAACCTCTTGTGGTGGTCTGAAGCACAGGGTTTAAGTCTGCAAGACCTGACCGTTGGTATTGTTGGTGTAGGACAGGTAGGAGGGCGGTTAGCAGAGCGCTTAAAGGCTTGGGGCTGCTCTGTGCTTTGCAATGATCCACCACGCCAGGCTAAAGGTGATCCTGGCTTGGTCGGTTTATCTGAGCTTTTGCAAAAAGCGGATCTTGTTAGCCTGCATACACCACTCACCTGGGAAGGGCCTTTTCCAACCCGGCACTTAATTGATGAGCAAGAGCTGGCCTTATTCAAGGGCAGGCTATTAATTAATGCAGGCCGTGGTGCAGTTATTAACCCTCAAGCTTTAAGCCTGGCGCTGCAAAAAGACTCCAGTTTGCAGGTTATTTTAGATGTATTTGCTGATGAACCCAATTTAGACCCTCGGCTGCTGCAACACTTAACTCTGGCGACACCTCATATTGCTGGTTATAGCCTGGAAGGTAAGAGTCGTGGTACCGAAGCCATCTATCAAGCTTGGTGTAACTTTTGGGGGCTGGAAGTGAGG
>SKIX01000207.1 GCA_007116195.1 Marinospirillum sp.
AACGCATCCAGCCGAGCTTGGGTAGGAAGATGCGACTGTTGCCTTGATCGAGCTTGCAGCCTTGCGGATAACGGAAACTGTTACGCTGGCCTTTTTTCTTAAAGCGCGGAAAGTCGGCTCGTTTGGCAAAAAAGTTGGCATAAGCACGATCCAGGTCTTTAAGGGATTGCTGCAAGGCTTGTGAGGGGGTGTCAGTCAACCAGCAGGTTGAGGCATCAAATTTCCATTGAGTGAGCTGCTTGCACAAATCGGAATAGCTGAGCTTCTTTTCTCCCCGTTCATAGAGAGTCTTCTGCAAGGCCAGCGCCTTATTGAACACGAACCGGCAGGAGCCAGCAAAGCGGCGCATTTGCCGCTCCTGCTGTCCGTCTGGCCGAAGTTCGTATTTAAAGGCTTGCAGTCGTTTCATAACCTTAATATAGCTTGGTCTATCTTATTTTGTATCCAGCTGCGGCGGCGCACCGATAGAAATCATTCGCCAATACATAGAACAGCAGCAAACACCCCATTAACAACGGAGCGGCGATGCCGCTCTAACCTTATATCTCCGCCATGAATGACGGAGCTTTACGGTTTTCTGGGTAATGGAGGACATCTCTTCAGCCGCTGCCGATAGTTGGTCAGTTGATTTGGCAACTTCTTGCACTGTTTGCTGAACGCGTTCAGCAAACTGGTTAAAGGCTTGTGCCAAGTCGCTTAGCTCGTCACGCCCTTGAGTGTCTAAACGTTGAGTTAAGTCGCCTTCACCAGCGGCGATGTTATGCATGGCTTTAACGGTACGCGTTAAAGGTCTAACGATGGTTTGGCTAAGTACCCAGGTTAGCAGGGTGCCCAGTAAGATAGCGACTAAGCCAACGGCAAGTACTGAGTTGCGAGCCGTTGCCAGGGCTGAGGCATAGTAACTGCGATCCAGGGCAACTTCCAAAACACCAATTATTTCACCACTATAGTCAGTAACTGCAGCAGCATAGGCTGCTGAAGGCTGGTTGCCCAGTTGTATACTATTAATAACGGGTGCCTGTAATGCCTGGTTAAGCTCTTGTTGTGTTAACAGTGTGGTGTTCTGCCAAGTGCTGGCAAAGGTATCCAGCTGGCCTTGATCATTAACAAGATGGAGTGCCAAGTGGAGCCCTTGAGCTGCGGGTGCTTCTTCACGAATACGGTCAAAGAAGGTTTGCCCAAACGACATGCCCAGTTCAGCTGAACCCAGGTGTTCTCCTTGGTGAAAAACAGGCACAACGCCGCGAATGCCCAAGCCTGCAACACCTACCTCCAGACCTCTTATGGTTTCTTGGCGGCGGTTGACTTCAACAACGGTATCCCTAAAACCAGAGAGGTCATCATCGTAGCGATCAGGACGGTGCAATCTTAAAAAAGAGGTGGCTGGCGGCAGGTGAAATTGAAATTGTACAACCCCATATTCGGCTTCCATATGGGCGTTCAGTGCTTGTAATTGCTCAAGAAGGGCTTCTCGGTCACGGTTAGCAAAAAGCTGAGTCACTTCTTCCAGTTGAGCAACCGAGCTGGCAAGAGCGGAAGCCATGCGGGCTTCATCGTCTATCGAGTCAAGCACGCTGGAGTGAAGGGCGCTGAGTTCGCGCTCTTCAGCTTCATGAATCAAGCTGTTAATTTGCTGAATAACCAGCCAGGCAATCAGTAAAACGATGAGTGTAATAAGAGGGATAAAGCCTGCAAGGAGTCAGGTACCTATGCGTAACGAATTCAGCATGATGTTTCCCTTGATTTTGAGGACGAATAAATTTTGTTGTTGTTATAAGTTGTGGAGCTTTTATATTTTAATACTACTACTCAGCATAGGGATTAAGCTAATACAAAACTATGCTATCTTGGTCTAGTTAACTGTGAAGAGGACGATCATGCTAGATGCACAAATCGACTGGCAGTCGCTAGCGATTCAGGAAGCTGTGCTGGCGCTTTATAAATATCAGCAGATAAAACGCATGAGTGCTAATGCAGTGCTGGTCGATGAGCTTTTAACCAGCAATTGGCTATTACCCAGTGAGCAGGAAGATATTTTCAACCTAAGTGCCCGAGGTAAGTCGGGTCTGGTTGAGCTAATGGATCGGCATCTACCCGAGTGGCGAGAGTGGCTTAAACTGCTTGAAGGTGATGCAGGCCTGGTTAGTGAGGTTTTCGATAAACGCTGGGGCTATGTGCAAAAAGCCTTGCGTTCAGACTTGCCCAGAGTCATGAATAAATCCAGCCTGCAGCGTGCCTTGTTAGGCCGTGAAATGCAGGAGTTTCCTGAGCACTTGCAGGAACAGCTGCCAAAAATCACTTTGAGTGAAGACCGCTGCTTGCATTTGCGGGGCAGGATGGATTTAAAGCTGGTTAAGCGTCATGGCGCAACTATTGAACTGCAAAAGCTTTGGCGACAACTCAGTGAAGCGATTATTCCTGAACGTGATTTTCATCAGATCAAAGAGCTTGACGGTGAGCTACCCTATTTAGTGATGACGTTTGAAGACCGAGGGGTGTTCTTGGATATCGATCTGCCAGAGAACTTGCTGGCTGTATGGGTGCCACCAGAGCACCTGGAACTCGCTGGTGAGTTTTTGCGTTTTCTGCCACAGTTTGTACCCCATGTGCATTTTGGTGATTTGGATCACCAAGGCTTAGTGGTTGCTGAACGCTTGGGCAGGATGAGCCAGCGCCCCGTTAGGCGTTTTATTCCTGGCTTTTGGGCAGAATATCTGGATGCTTTTTCCCAGAAAGTCGAACCTGCGACTGAGGGCAAAGGTAGCCGTTGGCGCGGGCCTTTGCTATCAGTGAGTTTATTGCGCGAGTTGATGACCAGCCATCGTTGGTTGGAGCAGGCACCCTTGAGTTTGGATGCCCGTTTGCATGATGAAATGCGTAAGTTGATGGATTAATTAATTGCTATTGAGCAGATGCTGAAAGCTGGCAAAGCGTTGAGGCTGAATCTTGCCTGCAGCGACAGCTTCCAAGAGCGCGCAGCCGGGTTCCTGTTGGTGGCGACAGTCACGAAAACGACAGCGCCCTAAGAAAGGTCGGAACTCTTTGAAGCCTGCAGCCAGGGTTTCAGCGTCCAGGTAGGCCAGAGCAAACTCCCGAATTCCTGGTGAGTCGATCAGCTGCCCACCTGCAGGGAAGTGAAATAGGCGAGCTGTGGTTGTGGTATGGCGGCCTTTGCGTGTGTCCTCTGACAGCTGCCCAACGCGTAAATCGACCCCAGGAAGCAGGTGGTTGATCAATGACGACTTGCCAACACCAGACTGGCCAACAAAAACGCTGGTATGGCCTTGTAGCTGTTGCTTAAGAGGCAAGAGCTCCTGGTCACTGGTGGTCGAGGTGGTGACCACCGGGTAGCCTATTTTCTGGTAAACACCAATAAATTCTTCCAAGCGCTGTTGGATTTGAGTGCTGACACTGGCGTGGCCCATTAAGTCCCACTTGTTAATGACCAGTACTGGGTTTAACCCTGAAGCCTCTGCAGCAACCAGGTAGCGATCAATTAAATTAGCAAAGGGTTCAGGTTCAGGAGCGACCACGACCATTAGCTGATCTACATT
>SKIX01000065.1 GCA_007116195.1 Marinospirillum sp.
GAGATTGCTGCAACCTGGCTGGCTTTGGGTCTGGATGCTGAGCAGGCCGTTTTTTATCGACAAAGCGACATCCCTGAGATTCCTGAGCTAACCTGGCTATTAACCTGTGTCGCTGCTAAGGGTTTGATGAATCGTGCCCATGCCTACAAGGCTGCTGTGCAGGAAAACCTGGATGCTGGTGACCGTGACCCGGATGCAGGTATCAATATGGGTCTGTATAGCTACCCTATTTTGATGGCGGCTGATATCTTGCTTTTTCAGGCTGATAAGGTACCGGTCGGGCGAGATCAAGTGCAGCATATTGAAATGGCGCGTGATATAGGCCAGCGCTTTAATCATATTTTCGGCGATGCTTTTTTTACCCTGCCCGAAGCTGTTGTTGATGAGCGTGTTGCGGTACTCAATGGCCTTGATGGCCGCAAAATGAGTAAAAGCTATAACAACACTATTCCTTTGTTTGAGCCTGAAAAAAAGTTTCGTAAGCTAATCAATAAAATCAAAACCAACTCTCTGGAGCCAGGTGAACCCAAGGAGACTGAGGGCTGTACCCTCTTCCAAATTTACTCAGCATTTGCTAATGAGCAAGAAATTGCGCAAATGCGGCAGCGTTATGCTGAAGGTATAGGTTGGGGTGAAATGAAAAAAGAGCTGTTTGAGTATCTTAATGAGCTGCTACAAGGGCCGCGCGATGAATATCAGCGCTTGTTGAGTGACCCTGGGCATATCGAAGCCGTGCTAAAACAGGGTGCAGAAAAGGCTCGAAGTCATGCTACTCCTTTCTTGGAGCGCTTAAAAAAGGCAACCGGCCTGGGTGCTTTTGCTTAATCCTTAGCTCCCCATACTTTTCTTTGTCTGGGCTTGCGTTTTTTGGGAGGAGTAATTTCCCAACAGCGTACAGCCCGGATTAGGTTTTCTTTCACCTCCAGCGTTTCAATGCGGTAAGGGCCAAAACCTACACAGGTGTTACCATCCGGGATAGATTCCAGGTGCTCCAAAATCAAACCATTCAGGGTTTTAGGGCCGTGTGTCGGTAGCTCCCAGCCTAGCTCGCGGTTCACCTCTCTTAGTGTGGCGCTAGCATCAATTAACCAGGAGCCATCCTGCTGTGGTTGAATATCATCCTGATTGTTGGGTACATCGGTGGTGAATTCGCCGACGATTTCTTCGAGAATGTCTTCTAGAGTCACTAGCCCCTGAACATCACCATATTCATCGACCACGATGCCGATGCGGCGCTTCTCTTTCTGAAAATTCAAGAGTTGAGTTTGCAGGGGGGTGGACTCAGGTACGAAGTAGGGCTCCCTGGTTTCTTGAATGAGCATTCCCTTGGTTGGGTTGGCAGAAGCAATGAGGCGTAGCGCGCCTCTCAAATGCAAGATACCTACCACCTTATTGATATCACCTTTATAAACGGGCAAGCGAGTATGCTGGCTTTGCTTGAGTTGTTGGATGATGGTGTCCAAGTCTTGCTCCAGGTCCAGCCCAGCGACTTCTTGGCGTGGAATCATGATGTCATCCACAGTAATACGCTCTAAATCAAGAATTGAAAGCAGCATAGCTTGGTGGCGGCTGGGAATGAGGCTGCCTGCTTCGTTGACCACACTGCGCAGTTCTTCACTGGTTAGGTTATCCTGCTGGTGTTGATCGGGGCGCACCCCCATTAAACGTAAAAGGAAGTTGCTAACCAGGTTGACTAGCCAAACCAGAGGGTAGAGCAGCTTAAGTAGTGGGCTAAGAGCAAAAGATGCAGGAACGGCAAAGCGCTCTGGGTGGAGTGCTGCTAAAGTTTTGGGTGTAACTTCAGCAAAAATCAATACCGTAATGGTTAATAGCAGCGTTGCAACAAAAGGGCCGAGGCTTTCACCCAAATAATGAATTGCAATGACCGTGGCTATGGCTGCAGCAAAGTTATTGACAAAGTTATTGCCGATTAAAATAACGCCTAGCAGGCGGTCTGGTCTTTTAAGTAAGCGATTAATACGCTGGGCTGTTTTGTCGCCCTGCTTCGCCTTATGGTTTAGCCGATAGCGGTTAATCGACATCATGCCGGTTTCAGAGCCAGAGAAAAAACCTGAGAAAACGATCAATAAAGCGAGCAAGCCGAGTAAAAGCTCAACTGGAAAGTCAGTGTTCAAGCAGTTGAATCCTCTAAAGTGTCATAAAGTGCATCACTAAACGGCTGCCAAAATAAGCAACCAGTAAAAGTAAAGAGCCGCCTAGTGTCCAGCGAACAGCAGTCATTCCTCTCCAGCCCAGTCGCCAGTGACCGACCAGGAGAATACCAAAAGTTACCCAGGCCAAGAGCGCAAAGAAGGTTTTGTGAGCATTGCCGCCTACAAACATAGAGTCTAAAAAGACAAAGCCACTAACAATTCCCAGGCTTAGCAAAATTTGCCCTGCTAGTAGTAAATCAAATAGCAGTCGTTCCATGGTTTGCAGAGGCGGTAACACACCCAAGAGGCCATGCAGGTGATGGTGTTTGAGTTGGCGGTTCTGAATAGCGAGTAAAACTGCTTGCACACTGGCTAAAGCAAAAAGGCTATAAGCTGAGAGAGAAGCCAGCACATGAAAGAGTAAGCCATCTTTGCCTCTGGGTAAGCGTGCGCCACCTTCAGCAAACTGGCCGATCAGCAGTAAAATAACAGCTAAAGGAAAAAGCACTGCAGCCAAGTTAAGTGTAGGCTTGCTAAAGCTTGCAACCAGAATAAAGGCACAAATTAGCCAACTAAGCAAAGAAGCAACTTCTACCAAGCCAAGGTTGATGCCTGCACCCAGGTCTAAAAGCCCATAAAGAGCGACGGCATGGGCTGCTAAAGCAGAAAAGCCTAGAACACGAACCAAACTGGCATTTTCCGGCACGCGGGATGCTAGACGCAACCAAACCCAGGAAGCCCCTGCCAGGTAAAAAATGCTAGCCAAAATACTAAAGGGTAGAAAGGCGGCCATGCTGATGAAGAAGCTCCGTTAAGGACAACTGAATAACTCCTTATCCTAGCCTATTAAAAAAGCTTTAGCATCAATTCTCGTCTGCTCATGGAGTAACCAGGGTGGTCTGGTCTATAATCGCGCAAATAGTTTTGATTGGGGAACTTCATGTTTGACAGTTTAAGTGAACGTCTATCGCAGACGCTGCGTAGCATTACCGGCAATGCTAAGTTAAGCGAAGACAACATTAAAGATACGCTACGCGAAGTGCGCATGGCGCTGCTGGAGGCGGATGTTGCCCTGCCAGTAGTAAAAGATTTTATCGCACAGGTTAAAGAGCGAGCTGTGGGGCAGGAGGTCTCTAAGGCCCTTAAACCAGGCGAGCAGTTCTTAAAAATTGTCAATGAAACCCTAACCTACGTTATGGGTGAGGCTCAAGAGCCTCTCAGTTTAAAGGGTGAACCTGCAGTTGTACTCATGGCTGGTCTGCAGGGTGCGGGTAAAACCACAACGGTGGCCAAGCTCTCACGCTTTTTGCGTGAGCGTGAAAAGAAAAAAGTGCTGGTGGTTTCTACGGACATCTATCGTCCTGCTGCGATGGAGCAGCTGCAGACACTGGCTCAAGA
>SKIX01000156.1 GCA_007116195.1 Marinospirillum sp.
AGAAGTCGCTCGCCAGCAGCAGCGTCACGCCCAAGGGGCCTATGAAGCTGAGCTTTTCGCAAGTTTAAGCTACGAAGATCGCGAAACCAAAAACAGTCCTTTTGGCGAAGAGGTGATTGATACGGGCACCCTGATTGATCGCCAGGGACGTTTGCAAACCGGGGTTCGTAAACTGGTTCGCTCCGGTGCTGAAGTGACTTTAAGCTATGATGCTAGAAAGCGTGAGAACAATATCAGTTCCGCAATGGATGGCCCTGATGGCTTAGATGATAATATTGGTAGTTTGAACTTGAGTGTGCGGCAGCCTTTATTCAGAGGCTGGGGTGCTGCTCAGGTGGAAGGTCGCATTCGTCAGGCAGAACATCAGGTTCAGATTGCTCAAGAGCAGTTGCGTCAGTTGATGCTGGGTAAAACCTATGACACTATCGATTTGTATTGGCAGCTTTATCGTGAAGAAAGGCTGCATCAACTCAGCCAAGAGTCTTTAGAGCGTGCGACTGAGTTGTTAGCCGATATTGAGCGACGAGTTCAAGCGGGACGTTTACCTGAAACGGCTTTGCAAGAAGCCCGCTCTGTTTACTTGTTGCGTGAAGCGCAAATTTTTTCAGCGCAAAGAACGCGTGATCAGGTTCTAGCCGATGTCATGAGTTTTCTGGATATGTCGGCTTTAGATGGCAACCCTGAGATTCTGACCACCAGTGAGCCGGATACTCACCGTTGGCAGGCTCCTGTCTCTTTCGATGCCTATTTACAGCAGGTCATGCACACCTGGCCACAATTGCAAATTGCTCGCCAGCGCATCGCTGTGGAAGAGCAAAATCGGCGTATTGCGCGAGATGAGCTAAAGCCGCGCTTGGATTTGCTTTTAGGCTATGGTGTTAGTAGTCGGCGTTTTGATAGCGACTATGGGCGCACCTTTGAGGATGCTTTTTCTACAGATTACCCTTATTGGAGTCTCGGTCTAGAGTTTTCTATGCCCTTGGGTGGCAACCAAAGTGCCCGAGCACGCCGTGAAATTGCCGAGCTGAGGGTGCATCAAGCTCAGTTGCAACAGAGTCGACAAAAGCTGGAATTGACTAATCAGCTTAAATTGCGCATGCAGCAAATAGATGCGGCCCACGAAGAAGTAATGCGGCTAAAAGACAATGTGGGGTATTTACAGCATCTACTGGCGGTTGAGCAGGAGCGGTTCAATCGAGGCTTGTCACCTGTTATGGACTTGATTGAGCGCGAGGACAACCTGAACGCTGGTTTGGTGCGCAAGGTTAACGCCCAAATTCGCCACGAAATGGCTCGCGCTGCTTTACAGCTATCCGATGGTAGCCTGCTTAACAATCTGGGTGTGACTGCACAGGTCGAAGTCGATCAAAAGTAATCGTGGATTTTTCCATCCGAATACACAACGCCATACATTGAGGCAGCATGCGAGTCAAACATATCATCCCGGGTTTACTTCTTGCTGGTGTGCTGATCGCTCCTGTTCAGTCGGAGCCATTAGCACCCCCTGAGCGAACCGATTTTCGTAGTTTCTCACCTGACCAGCTGGTGGTCCTCTCTGAACAAGACAGCCGCGGGGTGATTGGGGTGATTTATCCCGAAGGCCGCTATCTGTTATCGATGGCTGCCAGCGGCTTGGTTAAAGAAGTGTTAGTGCGGGAGGGTGACTGGGTTGTGGCAGAACAACCATTGGTCGAGTTGCAAAGTGATATTGAAAAGCTCGAAATTCAACGCCTGCAGTTGCTTTTGCAGGATGGTCATGCCGTCCGTGCTGCGCGCGAGCGACTGGCTATTTTTCAGCGGCAACTGGCCAATGCTGAAACGCTTTATGAGCAGAGCCGCTCCATCAGTCTGGATGAGCTCAGCCAGCTACAAATGCAAGCGATTCAGCTACAAGCCGAGTTGGCACAGCTAGAGCTGGATCAGCGCCGCTTGGAGCAGGATTATCAAATTGCCCGCAAGCAGCTCGAACAGCGTAGTCTTCAAGCCCCTGTCGAGGGGTATATCACCCAGCTTAAACCGCGTGCAGGGGAGTGGGCTCAGGCGGGCGAACCTATTCTGGAGTTGGTTGACCCCAGTCGCAGCTATATACGCTTTTATTTAAGCCCCGCTCAGGTGCAGCAAGGTTTGGTGTTGGGTAAGCCGTTGAGGTTTAGTGTAGAGGCTCTGGAGCATCAGGGAGAGTTATCTTATATCGCCCCTCTTGCCGACTCGGCCAGCGGCTTGATCGAAATTCGCTTAGCCTTTGATAACCCGGATGGCTTGATTAAACCGGGCCTTCGCGCTGTGGTTCATCTTTGACTTTTTATCCTCTTATCGTTTTTTAATTGGTTTCATTGTTTATTGGGGGTGGGCTGAGTGGCCAGGGCGCAAGAATTTCGGCAGTTGCTTACTTTATGGCAGCAGCGTTTAAGCGAGTGTTTTCAAGCATCCAGTGAAAGCCAGGCACAGGCAGCCGCTTGGCAGCAACTAGCCGCCTTGGCGGCGGAGCTATGCAAGGCACAAACAGCTGCTTTTGTGTGGTCTCCCGAGGGTGCAGCCTCACCTCAGGTGATTAGTGATGCTCAGGAGGCGTCTTCATTGCTGATCCAGCAACCTGAGTTTCCCACGCTGTTACAACGCGCACTCAGTGATGGCTTTGCCCTTCGCCGCCCTTCACCCTTGCGACCCGAGGAGCGTGCTCTGGTTCTGGTGAAGGGGTTGAACCCGTCTACGCCCCATTTGCTGCTGACGATGCCAACCGGCCAGGATGATCAGGATGCCTTGCGTGAAACCCTATTGCGTGCTCAGTTGCTGTTACTTTCCTGGCCTGCGGCTGAGCTGGGCAGTGAACAGGCTGTCCAGCCAGCGGAAAGCGTCAATTCCAGCCGGTTGTTGCCTTATTTAGAGTTGATTGCAGAGATTTATCGCTCCAAGCGTTTTGAAACAGCGGCCTATTCACTGGTGAATACGCTGGTTCGCCATCAAACAGGGGTTGATCAGGTTGCTCTGGCCTGGCGTGATGGGGCTTATATGCAGGTCAAGGCCCTGAGTCATTATGAGCGCTTTGAAAAGAAAACCGATACCCTGCGCTTTTTTGAGGCCGCACTCGAAGAAGCCGCTGACCAAAAGGTCAGTATTCACTACGCTGCTGGCTCTTCAGCCGCAACGGGTGTGGTTACCCTAGCCCACCGGCAGTTACAGTCTCACCTTACGGCACCATCCCTGCTCACCCTGCCGGTGCTCAATGACGAAGGCGAGGCCGTGTTTGCATTGCTGTTTGTCAGTTACCAGGAAAAACTGGATCCAGCTGCTTTTGAGGCCGTAAGCTATGTTACCCAGCTGCTCTTGCCTGAATTAGAGCGTTTAAAGCTGCAAAGCAGCGGTTTTTTTTCGCGGATGCGCCAAGGCTTCGCACGCCAGTTCGAGCGGTTGGTTGGCCCGGGTAATCTGGTGATCAAGCTCTTGACGTTGGCGGTCTCTACCCTGTTGCTTTTATCCTTGACGATCACCACGGACTTTCGTGTAGAAGGCAATGGGCGTTTTGTGACGGATCATTCACGCCTCATTAC
>SKIX01000073.1 GCA_007116195.1 Marinospirillum sp.
GCAGGTTCGAATCCTGCACGACCCACCAAACGCTTAATCAATTAGGGTTGTTAGCTCAGTTGGTAGAGCAGTTGACTTTTAATCAATTGGTCGCAGGTTCGAATCCTGCACAACCCACCAGTTTTATTAAAAAAGGCCATCCGCAAGGGTGGCCTTTTTTTATGCTTAGTCGTCTCGCTGCGCTGGGTAGCGACTTTAGGATTATGCTATCATCCGCTAAACAATTTCTACAGGCAGTTTCCCTTTACCATGACCAGTGTTTATGAACAATTGTTGGTGCGCGAGCATCTGGCAAAGGCAACCCCCGCAGGCACGCTGTCCGAAGCTGAAGAAGCGAGCCTTAAAGAGCGCATTAAGCAAAGCTTGCTTGAGCAACAAGCGGTTATAGTGGCTCACTACTACACTAGCCCCGTTATTCAAGCTCTGGCCGAAGAAACCGGTGGTTTTATTGGTGATTCTCTTGAGATGGCACGCTTTGGTGCCCGTAATCCAGCACAAACCCTGGTGGTTGCTGGGGTGCGCTTTATGGGTGAAACGGCAAAAATTCTATCGCCTGAAAAGCGGGTATTGATGCCAACTTTGGAAGCAACCTGTTCGTTAGATTTAGGTTGTCTCGCGGATGAGTTTGGTGCTTTTTGTGATCAACACCCAGATCATACCGTGGTCGTTTATGCAAATACCTCAGCAGCGGTTAAGGCTCGGGCAGACTGGGTGGTGACTTCCAGCATTGCCCTGGAGGTGGTTGAGCACTTGCACCAGCAGGGTGAGAAAATTCTGTGGGCGCCCGATCAGCATCTGGGTGACTATATTAGTCGCACCACTGGCGCAGAAATGCTGCTTTGGGAAGGTGCTTGCATAGTTCATGAAGAGTTTAAAGCAAAAGGGATTCTGGACCTTAAAAAGGTTCACCCAACCGCTGCTGTTCTTGTGCATCCAGAATCACCTGCCAGCGTAGTGGCAGTTGCTGATGTCGTTGGTTCAACCAGCCAGCTATTAAAAGCGGCAGGTGAGCTGCCCAATGAAACCTTTATTGTTGCCACGGACCGGGGTATCTTCTACAAGATGCAGCAAGAGAATCCGGACAAGCGCTTCTTGGAAGCTCCTACTGCGGGTGAGGGTGCAACCTGTCGTAGCTGTGCTCACTGCCCCTGGATGGCAATGAATAGCTTAGAGCGTATGCTGACTTCCTTGGAAAAGGGCACTGACGAAATTCAAGTGCCCCCAGCTCTTATTCAAAAAGCCTTGGTACCTCTTACTCGGATGTTGGAGTTTCCGAAGAGCTAGCGAGTTGCCTGGCCTCATCTTCGGGGTGCAATGCCCGAGGCCAGGCGTTGATAATAGCTTTTAACAGGGTAGCCAAGGGAATGGCAAAGAAAATACCCCAGAACCCCCAGAGCCCACCAAAGAAGAGCACAGCCAGGATGATCGAGACAGGGTGCAGGTTAACCGCCTCAGAAAACAGCAGGGGTACCAGGACATTGCCGTCTAAAGCTTGAATTAAGGCATAGATGCCTAAAACCCAGGCTAGCTCGCTACTAAAACCAAACTGAAATAGGGCAATCAAGGCGACAGGCACAGTAACGACTGCCGCACCGATATAAGGCACCAGAACAGAAAAACCAACCAGTAAAGCGAGTAGTTCAGCATAGTTAAGGCCCAGCCAGGCGAAAGCTCCCCAGGTAACCGCAGCAACAATAATAATTTCTAAGGTTTTGCCACGAATATAGTTGGCAATTTGTACATCCATTTCATGCCAAATGCGAGTCATTAGCGCGCGTTTTCTGGGCATCATTGAAGTAATAAAGGCGACTAGCTGATCCTTATCCTTCAGCATAAACAGAACCAGGATAGGTACAAGAATCAGGTAAACCAGCCAGGCGATGAGGCTGGGAATGCTGGAGAGCGACAGGGTTACTAAAAAGTGACCGACTTGGCGGATTTCACTAATTGCATCATTAATTAAATTGTCGGCTTGCTGGCGCGAAATCAGTTGTGGGTAGCTTTCATGCAGCTCATTGAGCCAAACCTGCAGCATGCGCAGCATGGAAGGGAACTCACGCGTCAAGCTGACTAGCTGATTCCAGATGAGCGGGAAGAGCCAAAAAATAAGTGCCAGTAATAGACCAATAAAAAAGCAAAAGGTTAGGCTGACTGCAACCAGCTTGGGTGTACCGAATTTTTCAAGTTGACTAACCAGGCCTTGCAGTAAGTAGGCAAACACTATTGCGGTCAAGAAAGGGGCCAGCATGGCACCGAAGAAAAATAGCGCAATAAAGAAAGCGGTGAGGAGGAGTGCAAAAATGACAGCCTCTTCATCGGAAAAATAACGATGAACCCAGCCAAAAAAGACTTCTTTAAATGACATGTTCAGGCTCCCTTTAGCATAATAAAGTGGAACTCATCACCGACTTCTTTGCGTACCAAAAGCTCATGGCTGGAAAGCTCGGCATAGCTGGCAAAGTCATCCCAAGAGCCTGGGTCACTGGCCCTAACCAAAAGCCTTTCACCAGGCTGCATCTTGCTTAGAGACTGTTTCGCTTTTAACAAAGGTAAGGGGCACTGAAGACCGCGAGCATCCAGATGCTGGTCAAAGTGAGAGGTTGCGTTATCATCAGCATACGTCTTTGGGGAATCCATGCTCGTTCGCCTTGTCTTAAGTTGCAGTCAGTCACACTGCTTGGTTACTACAGGAAAATTTATGCTGCCTATCCAGCTACCTTTTGCTCGTTCTGCGAGAAGCCGGCGCTATTTATACGCTGGCTGGGTCTGGCTGCTGAGCAGCTGGTTGTTGTTTTTTGCCAGCCCAGCTAACCTGGAAGCAAACGAGCTACCAACGCTGGGGCATGCCAGTAGCTATGATATCAGTTTGCACCAAGAGCGCCATCTTGGTCAGGGCTGGTTGCGTCAATTTCGCACCCAGGCCCCCATCTATTATGACCCGCTGGTGCAAGACTATACGGAGAACCTGGTACGCCGCCTAGCGGCATCCACACGCGGGCTAGAGACGCGTGACCTGGATATTTTAATCGTCAACCAGCGTCAGCTGAATGCCTTTGCTGTTCCTGGTGGAGTTATTGGTGTTAATACAGGGTTATTTACTTTCGCTACCCATGAAGATGAACTGGCTTCAGTCATGGCACACGAATTGGCACATATCAGCCAACGTCATTTTGCTCGCCGAGTTGAAGCCGCACGCGGTGCCCAGTGGTCAACTATGGCGGGTTTGTTAGCGGGAATTCTCGTTGCCAGTCAAGGCCATGCGGATGCGGGTATAGCGGCTATCGCGGGCACTCAGGCTGCGGCTATTCAAACTCAGCTAGCCTGGAGTCGTAGCTATGAACAAGAAGCTGATCGCATCGGCATGGAAACCTTGGCAGCGGCCGGCTATGCTCCAGAAGCCATGCCGGCCATGTTTCAGCAAATGCAGCGCCTGGCTAGCTTGAGAGGTCGTCCACCGGAATTCTTAATGACTCACCCGCTAACGGAAAGCCGTATTGCTGATGCCTGGGCAAGGGCTGATCAACTGCCAAGTGCACCTCGGGTGAA
>SKIX01000012.1 GCA_007116195.1 Marinospirillum sp.
GCCGACTGCCAGCGCCGCTGCAGACGATGGCGATCCTGCAACAAGCAGGTGTGCAACAGGGACTGGATGGAAGCTGCCTGATCCGGCTGGGACATAATCACTCACTGACCGCTAAAAAGCGGGCAGTATAAAGCAATAGCCCTTGAAGCCACAAAAAGTACATCAATCAGCCCAATAAAGCTCTTCCAGAATAACTGCAGGAACAGGTGCGTTTTTCCAAAACCCCTGCAACCCCTTTTTGTGAATAGACTGCTGGGGCTTGATATGAATCTGCTTGTATTAACTCCAGCTGAGCAAGGTCTTTGGGGTTCAAGGCCTCTTGAAAATAGACATTGGCGCGTAAATATTACAGCGTGTACTCTGCCTTGGAAGCCATGAGGCAGCATGGATCATGCTGCACAGGCTGCGCCGTGCAATGGTTCGCCCAGACAGAGAGTTGCTCCATGGGGAGGCCGATGAAACCTATCTTGCACTCTCTGACCGAGCCGAGCCGGTGAGTGGGGCTAGTGCCTCGTTTTTCTTGCTTGCGCCCTCCTCATCTTAATTCGGGTTGTTTTAGATTATCTGGGCCTTAAACTAGGGTTGGCTTTAGGCTTTATGCTTTAAACAGAATAAAAACTTCGGTTGGTACCCACCTAAGAGATGCCCTAGTCTTCAGCTCGCTCACTATAACGACAGAGGTAGGCTGACTCTTCGTTGACTTTAACCTGAAACACGCTGCCTGCAGGCACATTAAAGCTTTGACCCTTACTAAAAGTGCGTAACGCTGGGTCACCGGGCAGCAGCACCTGTAACTGGCCCGAAACGACCGTCATTTCTTCGTCTTTAGAAGTCGAGAACTCATACTCACCAACAGCCATCACACCCAGGGTTAAGGGCCCATCGGAGTTGGTTAAAGCAATGGATTTGACCTGACCTTGAAAATACTCATTAACCTGCAACATGGAAATTTCCTCTTAAGCTTTGGAATAACAGGCATTAAAGTTGTTAAGCGCTTTGCAAGCAAGCCTTTTCATCGACCTAAAGCCAGATATAATCCTGACACTCCACCTTTGGCTGCTATTGAAGGCATTTTATGATCAGTAAAAATCAGGGCAAGCATTTACGGGCCCTTCAGCGCAAGAAGGCTCGCCGTGAGACCCAGCAGTTTTTAGTCGAAGGCGAAAAAAGCGTTCTTGAGCTTTTGGAATCGAGCTGGCCGCTAGTTGAACTCTTTGCCACTGAAGCTTTTATTGCCAAATACCAACAGCAGCTAGCTCAACTGCAAGTGCCGTTAACCCTGGCTAGCAGGGAAGATTTAACCCGCTTTAGCAGCTTGGCTAATAACCACTCCGCTCTAGCTGTCGCCCGCCAAGTTCAGCACAGGGATTTAACTCTTCAAGCTGGTGAATGGGCGCTGGCTGTTGATCAGGTGCAGGACCCAGGCAATCTGGGTAGCCTGTTAAGGATCGCTGACTGGTATGGTTTCTCCAAAATTTTCTGTGCTCCAGCAACTGCTGAACTGTATAACCCCAAGGTTATCGCGGCGAGTAAGGGTTCTTTCTTGCGTGTAAAGGTGTGCTATCGCCCCCTACCTCAGCTGCTGGCCGAGCTGCCAGCCCTGACTGAGTGTTGGGGTGCTTTTCTTGAGGGTGAGAACCTGCATCAGGTTCAATTGGGCGCTGACACTCACGGCGGCTTGCTGGTCGTGGGTAGTGAGTCCCAAGGAATAAGTTCAGAAGTCGCTGCACAGATCACTAAGCGCGTGACCATTCCTGCTTTCGGCCAGGCAGAGTCCCTGAATGTTGGCGTCGCCACAGCAGTCATTTGTGACACCATCAAGCGCCTGACAACAGCTTCAGCTTAGCAAACTCTTCTTTTAGACGCTTTAAACCCACCTGATCAAAGCGCACATCGAACAGGCGCTCTGGAGGATTGCCTTCTAATGCCATAAGAGTGCCCTGCCCAAAAGTCGGGTGTTCAACTCTGGCTCCCAAAGCCCAGCCCTGCCGCTGCAGTGGCTGCGGCCTAACCCTAGGCTCAGCAGCCTGGCGTCGTTGATACAAATCAGGAGGGGGCGCACCTGCGGCAACACCTCGCCAATAATCTTGC
The DNA here is from genome assembly GCA_007116195.1 of Marinospirillum sp. The sequence goes on from SKIX01000012.1 coordinate 2,092, forward strand.
AAGAGCGCTGGGTAGGCTACATCTCGCGCAGGAGCAGGAGCTGGCTGCTGTAAACACTGTGCCAGAAAGAGTGCATCGTCAATAGCTGCTTCCTGCACAAAACGACTGACTGGGCCAGCGGTATCACCTTCTGCCAAAACCAGTTGCGAGCGAGCCCGAGTACTGGCCACATAAAACAGTCGGCGCTCGGCTTCCAGCTCAGTAACAGTCAGCTGACTAAAACCTGATGAATAAGGAAAATCCCCCTCATTCAAACCGTAGATACCCACCCAATCCCATTCCAAACCCTTGGCAGCATGAACTGTTAGAATTTGTACTTGCTGGGTTGAGGCTGTCGTCAGGCTAGCAATACCTTCTTGCTGTGCTCGGTAAAGGTCTTCAAGCCATTCTCCCAAGCTCTGCTTAGCTTGTTGGGAAAAACGCAGCAAACCCTCCATAAGGCGCAAAGCTTCTTCTGCAGCTTCTTTGCTCGCGGCCGTTTTACGCACCTGTTCAAGTGCATTCGTTGCATCCAAAACTTCGGTTAAAAAAGCTGCGGGTGATAGCGTCGCAGCCCGCACCGAGAGCTTTTGTAGTAGCTTCAAACGCTTGATGACTCGTCGCTGCTTAGGCAGAGACCAGGTGTCCAGCAAGCTATCTAAAGCGTGCAAGCCCTGGGTTCGTGCCTGCACGAGTTGCTGACGTTCAGCTTCGGTTAAAAATAGGCTGGGGAAACTAAGGAGCTGATAAAAATCATCCTGAGCAGCAGGGTGCTGATAATTAATCTTTTGACCGGGCGCTGAATGTATGGCCAGCCTGGCATAGGCAAGCAAGCCATGAATTTGAGGGCGATTAAAAATAAAGTGTTCTTGGCGTGCTAACTGAAAAGGCTGATGCGCTTTTAGCATTTCTAACTGCACATTCAGGCTTTGCGACCAGCTTCTAACCAGTACGGCCGCTTTGCCCTGGGGCTGCTTTTGCTGCCATTGAGTCAACTGCGCCAGTAACCAGCTGGCACCCTGGCCTAAAGCAATAGAAGTCGCACCCGGAGCTAAAGACCAGGTAAGCTGAGGTGGTCGTTCAGCGTTATGCTGAATGACCTGGTTGGCGACTAGTGCCAAGCTATGACCAAAGCGAAAACTACCTGAAAGTGGATAGTCAGTTACGGGCTGAAAGTCCTGCTGAAAGCGGTGCAGCATATAATCAGGCCGCGCACCTCGCCACTCATAAATGCACTGGTCAACATCACCCACGACCATCACCTGGGCCGAGCCAGCCAAGGTCGTCAAAAGCGCTTGCTGCACTTCATTAATATCCTGGTATTCATCAACCAAAAGATGATCTAAAAAGCCAGCAAGGCGCTGTTTAAGTTCAGGGTACTGCTGTATAGCCTGCAGAGGGCGCCAGAGGAGGTCATCAAAAAAACAAGCGCGCTGTTCGTGCAGCAACTCTTCCAACTCGTTAAAGGC
>SKIX01000088.1 GCA_007116195.1 Marinospirillum sp.
CGCACTTCTGCACAAAAGCAGTTTTTAGCAGCTGAAGCTCGCTTTAGAGATGTTGAGCAGGAGCTGTTGCTGAGAGTTTCTGAGGCCTATTTCGGTGTTCTGCGCGCTGAAGATAATCTGAGCACCCTGCTAGCCGAAGAGCGTGCGATAGGGCGGCAGCTTGAGCAGGTTAAAGAGCAGCATGAAGTCGGCTTAATTGCGATTACCGATGTGCTGGAAGCTCAAGCGGCCTTCGACTCAGTGAAAGCGGCTCGAATTGGCGCTGAAGGTGCGTTAATGATTAGCTATGAGGATTTGGAGCAGATTACCGATCAGCGCTATGATCGTGTAGCCTCTTTAAGTGCAGAGTTGCCCGTGACCAGTCCCGTGCCTGAAGATCGCCAAGCCTGGGTAGAGCAAGCGATGGCTCATAGCCATGCCTTGCTTCAAGCACAAGCTCAACTGCGAGCAGCTGAAGAAAACTTAAAAAGCCGCCGAGCAGGCCACTGGCCAACGGTTTCTGCTTATGGCTCTTTTACCGATAACTCAGAAGTTGCGTCTAATCGTCCAGACTCAATAACCGTGTTGGGTGTACGTGCCGAGATTGAACTCTATGGCGGTGGCCGCACCAGTGCCCAAATTCGCGAAAGCAGTTACCAGCTGGAAGAAGCTCAGTTTTCCAGTGAGCTGGCGCGTCGGCAAATCTTGCAGCAAACACGTAGTTTGTACACTCTGGTTAATACCGATGTGCTAACCGTTCAAGCGCGCCAACAGGCTATACGCTCGGCTGAAAGTGCGCTGGAAGCCACTCGTTCTGGCTATGAAGTCGGCACACGTAATATTGTTGATGTACTCAATGCCGAACGTGCTCTTTGGTCGGCAAAGCGTGACTATGAAGCCGCGCGTTATGATTATGTTGTTAATCAGCTGCGCCTTAAGCGCGTTGCAGGTCTTTTAAATGAGCAGGACTTACGCGACTTAAATAGCTGGTTAGAAGCCACTGAGAGCTAATGGCAAAAAAAAAATACCCTAAAAACACCCTGCATCCCCGTTACTGGCCAACCTGGCTGGGTATCGGGGCTTTGCATGTTTGTGCTTGGTTACCCTGGAGCGTAAAAATTGCTCTGGGTAAGAGCCTAGGCTACTTGGCGCTGACCTTTGCCAAAGAAAGACGGCACTTCACTGAGGTCAATATTCGTTTGGCCTTCCCTGAGCTTTCCGAGCAAGAACAAAAACGTTTTGTACGTGATACCTTCATTGCCAATGGTCTGGGCTTTATGGAAGTGGCGACTAGTCTGGTCAGAAAAGTGGACTTTATGAAAGGCCAGGTCACCTTTAAGGGCCGTGAACACATGGATGCCGCCCTGGCAGAAGGCAAGGGCGTTTTGGTGGTGGGTGCGCACTTTTCGGTATTGGATTTTGGCGGCGCTTTACATGGCCTTTTTTATCCGGGCGATGCTATCTACAAGCCCCATAAAAATCCGGTTTTTGACCGCTTTATTCGCCAAGGCCGAGAGCAGCATTTTGACTATCTAGTGCCGCAAAAAGATTTAAAAAGCCTGGTTCGACGTATTCGTCAGGGCCATGCGGTTTGGTATTCGCCTGATCAGGACTTTGGCCGTAAAGTGAGTGTGTTTGCTCCTTTTTTTGGTGTTGAAGCGGCGAGTATTACCATGACGGCACGTATTGCTCGTATGACAGGCGCTCCAGTGCTACCGCTGCGTATGCACCGTAATTCAGATAACCGTAGCTACACTCTAGAGTATTTACCCCCTCTGGAAAATTTCCCTTCGGGCGATGAAGTGGCTGATGCTAGCCAAGTGAATCAAGTGATTGAAAAGATGATTCGTGTTCACCCCGAGCAGTATTTATGGATGCATCGGCGTTTTAAAACCCGGCCTGACCCTGAAGACCCCAGCTACTACTAATTCCGCTTCAAGAAAAAAGCCCAGCGCTACTTGCTCGCTGGGCCTGATTGTCGATTATGGATAAGCTTAGCTGGCTGGCTGCTTAGCTTTACGCTGCAAACGCCAGCTGGCCAAATCTTCAAAGAGTTTGTACATCAGCGGGACAAAAACCAGAGCCAGGGTACTGGCGAAGATCATGCCCCCGACGACCACGGTGCCAATTTCCTGACGGCTGGCAGCACCTGCGCCGGTAGCAAACACCAAGGGCAGGCTGCCGATAATAAAAGTAAGCGCTGTCATAATAATGGCGCGGAACCTTTGTTTGGCAGCTGCCAGGGCGGCTTCCGTTGAAGTCATACCCAGCTTGCGGTTTTGTGCAGCAAACTCAACGATCAGTATGGCATTCTTGGCAGCCAGGCCGATCAGCACCAGTAACCCAACCTGGAAGTAGATGTCGTTGGGGAAGCCTCTTAACCAAGAGAAGAGAGCTGCACCGAGAACGCCAAAGGGTACGGCTGACGCAACTGCAAGCGGAAGTGTCCAGCGTTCATATTGCGCAGCAAGAATAAGGAAGACGGCTAGCAGGCCCATAGCAAAAGCAGCGGCACCGGTGCTGCCAGCCATATCCAGCTGAAAGGCTTCGCCAATCCAACCCAGCAGAGTGTCCTTGTCTTGCCCCCATTCGGCGGCAACGGCTTCTAAAGCTTCTTTAGCCTGAGCTGAAGTATAGCCAGGGGCTGGGTCAGCCATGAGTTTGGCAGCAGGGTAGATGTTGAAACGGTTAATAATGTCGGCGCCACTGGTGCGTTCTAGTGTGACCAGCGAGCTTAAGGGGATCAGCTCGCCTGTTTGTGAGCGTACAAAAACCTTTCTCAAGTCTTCTGGCTGGCTACGGAAATCGCCTTCAGACTGCATGTTAACCTGCCACAAGCGGCCTAAATAAGAAAAGTCGTTCACGTACATAGAACCAAAAGTGCTTTGCATGGCTGCAAATACCTGGTCTAAAGACACGCCTAGGGCTTTAGCTTTTTCTCGATCCAGGTGGGCTTCATAGCGAGGAATACTGGTATCCAAGGTTGTACGGGCGTTGGTTAACTCAGGGCGCTCATTGGCTGCCTGAGCAATACGGCTAGCGATCGCCTGGATTTCCTGAGGAGTTGCTTCTTCCCTGACCTGTAAATAGCCCTCTACGCCACCAGTTAGCGATAGGCCCTGAATAGGTGGTGGTGTGAAGGCAAAAATATTGGCTTCTTGAATACCGAAACCCATTCCCATGATTTGGCCGGTTAAGGCCGAAGCATGTTGTTCAGGTCGCGGTCGTTCGCTCCAGTCCGTTAAATTGGCAAAGCCCAGCAGTGCATTGGTTCGCAGTGACCCAGCAATAATGTCGAAACCGGCCATGGCGGTAAACTCCTGCACCTCAGGCAGGCTAACCAGTTGTGCGGCTAACTGGTCGCGAACCGCCTCGGTACGTGGTAGTGCAGAAACCGGAGGTAACTGACCAACCACTAGGGCAACCCCTTGGTCTTCTGGTGGCACCAAACCATCGGGTAAGCGCTGCATTAATACGGCGGTTAGACCCAAAAAACCAGCAAACAGTAAGAGGCCCAGCACCCTTTGGCGCAGCAGCAAACCGAC
>SKIX01000002.1 GCA_007116195.1 Marinospirillum sp.
ACCGGCAAACCCTCAGCTTCCACCTTCAGCAATGCCAAGTCGCTAGAGGGATCACTGCCAATAAGTTCAGCAACCAATTCACGGCGATCACTCAGGCGCACGATGATCTCTTCAGCCTGCTCAACGACATGATTATTGGTTAAAACATAACCATCAGCTGAAATAATAAAACCTGAACCCAAAGACTGGCGTTGGCGCTGTTGAGGTTCTTGGGGCACCTGGCCATGAAAGTCTTCAAAGAAGTGGCGAAAAATATCTGGCATCTGGGGTCCTGGCGGAAAACCACCGGGACGTGAGCGCTGTTCAGTTGTTCGGGTACTGCTGATATTGACCACCGCTGGTGAGGCCTGCTCAACCAAATCAGAAAAGTCGGGCAAACCTCTAGCCTTGGCTAGATTCAGGCTAAAAGCCACACACACCAGCAATAAAAACCCTTGTGTTGTTAAAGATTTGAGTTTCAACATCCTAGGACTCCACAACCGGATTAGCGGTTAAGTTTCGCACAATAATAATTTCTGCTGGGCTGGCAAGCTTTTGCGCCACCAGCAAACCTAAGCCTAGGCCACAGCAGGCTAATAAGAGTTGTATTAAGACCTGAGTTATACCAACAAATTCCGCAAGCAGCGCAAAGATCAGTAAGCCCATTAGAGGTAACGCAAACAGCTGCCACGCAGCAGCTGTCAGCTGGCTGGCCTGAACCCCTAGCTCTACCTGATCACCCCGTTTAAAAGACCTGGAGTCATTGATTTCCAAGATGGGTGGCGACTTTTTTAGCCAACGGGCAACAAGTCCTTGACCACAAGCACCGGCTAAAGAACAAGAAGAGCAACCTTGGCGAGCGCAAACTTGAACCCAAACGCGTCCAGCATCGACTGCCACTACCTCTGCCTGCTCGGTCACATAACCCATAACTGGTTCGACTCAGCTAGCTGAATTAACGAGCCGGCACCGCTGCAGGACTGGGGTTTTGAATAATAGAAAAGCTATCAGCCTGAACTGTTGGAGAAGAGGCAGGCTGCTCCCCCGCTGCAAAATTAACCAAAGAACGGCCGGTAAAGGCATGAGGCTCAAAGGGTGAAGACACCCGCTCAACACCTGCAGGTGAGAAAGCAGGCGATCTAGGCTGCTGCTGTTGCGGCGATGTCTGTTGTGTTGCCATGGAAGGAGCCGATGCAGGTTGAACCACGTCTTTGCCAGCATTAAACAGCTGTACACCAGTAATAACCAAGAGAGCAACTGAAGCTGCGAGTGCTCCACCCCTGAACCATTGCTGGCGGTCTGACACCGGCTTGGCAGTGGCTTGATTCGGCGCAGACTCCTTTGCCGTTGATAAGTTAGTTTCAGCTTCCAATTCTTGCATGACTCGCTCGGATAAATCTGAGCGGGCCAAACGCAAACTATCCTGACCTCTTAAATCACCCTGCAAAATACTTTGAGCTAAATGATAGCGTTGCCATTTCTCACCCAGCGCTTTTTCCTGCTCGGGGGATGTCGCCATAGCACCGAGCAAGCGAGGTAACTCCAAATCATCATCAGCTGCATCCATTACGGCTGAAAGGGACTGGTGGAGATTATCTGACATGCCTTTACCTCTTGATCACTTTTTAAAAAGCAGAAACCGAACCTGAGCAAATAGACACCAAACGCTGCGTTTGGTTTTCCAAAAAGGGTAAAAAAACCTTATTTTTTGCCTGTCCATTCAAAGTAGAAGTTAGGGTTAACTCAAGTTCAACCCTTGACTAAGGCAAGCATTGCCTTATCAATTGCCTCTCGGGCACGAAAAATGCGCGAACGCACTGTTCCCACGGGGCATTGCATAACTTCAGCAATTTCTTCATAACTCATGCCATCAAACTCGCGCAGGCTAATGGCTGCTTTCAAGTCTTCCGGCAGGTTATTAATGGCATTAAAAATGCACTCTTCTAACTCATCGCGCATCAAATGGTCTTCTGGTGCTGCTGAGTCTTTCATTTGCGGAGAAGCGGAAAAGACTTCTGCTTCGTCAACATCAACATCAGTACCTGGAGGACGTCGGCTTCTCGATACCAAATGATTTTTTGCCGTATTGATCGCAATACGATATAACCAGGTATAAAAAGCACTCTCCGCTCGAAAGCTGCCCAAGGCACGGTAAGCTTTTATAAAAGCTTCCTGGGCGACATCTTGCATTTCGTGGTGATCCTGAACATAACGACCCACTAAGGCAATGATCTTGTGCTGATACTTTTTGACCAATAAATCAAAGGCTCTTTTATCACCCTGTTGTACACGTTCAACCAGACGCTGATCTGTTTCCCTAGCGCTTGTCATCAGGAACTCCGATTACTTTGCTGGCAAGCTTATCCTTAGCTTGCCTGCTGACTTTAACTTTTAGCTACACAAACAAGGACTTGCCAGCTAACTTACTCTACCTATACCTTAGCACGATCATGATAACAGGGTTTACCCCTTCAGGAGCCAAAAATGCTGCCCAGCCTTCAATTTGATGTTGTTATTATTGGTAGTGGTGCTGCTGGTATGACAGCTGCTTTGCACCTAGCAAAAAAATACCGGGTTGCACTCTTGTCAAAAAGCCACCTCGGCCAAGGTTCAAGCCGCTGGGCTCAAGGCGGGATAGCCGCTGTTGTTGACCCTGAGGATACTGTTGACGCCCATGTTAAAGACACCCTGATTGCCGGCGCCGGCCTTTGCCATCAAGACACAGTTGAAAGAGTCGTGCTGGAAAGCCAGGCCAGTATCCAATGGTTGATCGAACAGGGCGTGCCCTTTACCCCAGCCGACCCTGAAGATACTCATGGCTTACCCTGGCATTTAACCCGGGAGGGTGGCCACAGCCACCGGCGAATTCTTCACGCTGATGACGCCACAGGGCAAGCGATTATTGATACCCTGATCACGCGCGTCCAAGAAAACAGCAACCTTGAAGTCTTTAATGATCACCTCGCCATAGATCTAATCACCCGCCATAAGCTTGGCTTACCCGGCCAAGCCTGTGTCGGCGTCTATGCTCTGGATGATCAAACAGGCCAGGTAAGACCCTTCTCGTCCGCTGCTGTACTCCTCGCTACAGGTGGGGCCAGCAAGGTCTATCTCTATACTTCGAACCCAGATGGCAGCTCGGGCGACGGTATTGCGATGGCTTGGCGAGCAGGCTGTCGTGTAGCCAACATGGAGTTCAACCAGTTTCACCCCACTTGTTTATACCACCCTCAAGCCAAAAGTTTTTTAATTAGCGAAGCGTTACGGGGTGAGGGTGCTCGCTTACTGCTGCCTGGGGGCGAGCCCTTCATGCACCGCTTTGATCCACGTTTAGAGCTTGCACCCCGCGATATCGTTGCACGTGCCATCGACCATGAAATGAAACGCCTGGGACTGGATCATGTTGATCTTGATATTAGCCATCTGGATTCTAATTTTGTCCGCAGCCACTTTCCAACAATTTACCAGCGCTGCCTGGAATTCGGTATCGACATCACCCAGCAACCCTTACC
>SKIX01000228.1 GCA_007116195.1 Marinospirillum sp.
ATCTGGCTGGACTGGGGTATCACTGAGCGGGTGCTGCGGCTGGGACTGCTGGTTGTTCTGGGTGCCGGGCTTTATGGCGCGGCACTACTACTGACCGGCATTCGCCTGCACCACCTTCGCCCCCAAGCGTAAACTTAAGTTGCAAGTTTCTGAAGTTTTGCAACCCAGGCCTGTAAAAATCAATATTCTCTATCACCCAGCGCCAAGCTTCTTGCCTCTTTATTGATCCCAGTAAAACTTAAATCCAGTTACCTGGTTAAAAGTTAAAGGGATGAACCCAGCCATGAACATCTATACTGATCAGCATCAAGGCTTCACGCTCATTGAGCTGCTTGTTGCTCTACTGCTCAGTGCTTTTTTTGCCATAACAGTTGCCAGCTACCTGACCACCAGCATTCAGGTACGCTTAATCATCCAGCAAGAGCGCTTGGCTGCTGCAGTTGCTGAAGACCTTGCCCTACAAATTGCAAATAACCAAGCCTTGTCAGCCAGCCTCAGTTCAACGGCGACTCCAAGCCTCTGCCAGCAATCTGCACCAGCCCTGGATTTCAGCCTGCTTTGCTCAGCAGTGAATCACTTACCTGAAAGCTCAGTTTACCACCAAGCACAGCATATCCGGCTTCACTGGCAAGGGCCGAGGGGGCCTAAGAAGATGAAGCGGCCAACGCAATAACAGCAACAATGGAGGGAGCTAAAATGCTGTTTAGGCAGCAAGGATTTAATCTGACCGAGCTGCTTCTAGTCAGTCTGGTCGGCACTCTCATACTGGTCGCCACACTACAGCTGTACAGCTCGCTGGCTCGGCACAAGACCTATGAAGCGGCCTGGCTACGTTTACAGGAAAGAGCCCGGCTAGCAGAATTGGTGCTTAGCCGCGACCTGGCTAAAACGTTTGAGGTCGTCGAGTATCAGGCCGCTAGCCGAAGTTACCCCGACTTCAGCAGTAGCAGCCAGGCTGTCACTCAAAAGCAGCTTGCTCACGCAAGCTTTTCTCAATACCGCTCTTCAGACTGGATGCTAATTAGCCAGCAAACGGGGGACAACGACCTGCGCTTTAGCCTTTGGCACCTGGATGAAAAAACCTATGGTCGAGGCCTCGCTCATAAAGCATCCCGGCCCAGCAAGCTCAAGCAGCTCAGTAGCTCGCAAACCGTTATTCAACATGCTGAACTGCTGCGTTTTCGACTGCTCTGCGCCGAATCATCAAGTTGGCAAGCTTTAAATAATCCCTGCACCCACTTGCAGCAAGTCAGGGGCATTCAGTTTGCCGTTATTTTGGCTTCTGAAGCCAAGCTGCCTGAATATCAGCAAAGCGCTCTATACCTGTGGGGAGAGCAACTCAACCCGCCCAATGATGGCCGTTTAAGAACACTTGCCTCAGGGCGCGTGCTGTTAAAACAAGGGGCGAAAAATGATTAGATCTATAAATTTAAATGTCGCTCAGCAACCTCCTGGCTCGCAGCAGGGGTTTTTAATTTTGCCTTTGCTGGTGCTTCTGCTGCTTGCGCTCAGCTTTATTCACTGGTCAGCACAGGATTTAAGTAATAGTTATTTAAGCCATCGGCTACTGCTCTACCAAAACTGCCAAGAGCATCTGGAAACCTTAGGCAGCCAAGCAACCAACAGCTGTCCACCCTGCCCGCTGAATGCTTTATGCGACCCTTAGCTCAGCACGCGGGCAGCATCAACCTGCTGGATTTAATCGCTGCTCTAGTGATCACCAGTTTATTATTGGGCGTGGTATTGCCCTCTTACCAAGGGCTCAGTGAGCGCCAGCACCAGGCCGCAGAGCTTAATCGACTACAAGGTATTTTGCAGCAAAGCCGAACTCTAGCCACTCTGACCAACCAGGAGCTGACTCTTTGCCCAGCTAAAAATGCTAGTCAATGCCAAGCATCTCGGTTAAGCAAACATCTTTTACTCGTTAACCAGCAAGGCAAGGCATTACGTTTTTATCCTGGCACCCAGAGTAAAATTGCCTTCTCCCAACAAGAACTTCAATTACGTCCTTTGCCCCAGCGGGGAGCAGGCGGAACTCTGCTACCTTGCACGGGCTTCAAGCAAACTCAAGCTCGCGGAATTACCCTTGCCATCACAGGTCGGGTACGCATCAATGACGACCCTGCTTCTTCCTTGGTGAGCCACTGCCCACCTTAAAGCGGGACGCTGTTCGCTGGCCTCTCACTTCTATATAATCACGGGTTAACCTCCACTTCTTCAACTGGTCTGGCAACTACCTGCATGGAACTGATTCGCGGTATTCACAATCTGCGCGCCCAACACCGAGGCTGTGTCGCCACCATCGGTAATTTTGATGGCGTCCACCTGGGCCACCAGAAAATCCTGCAGCAGGTCAGAGAAAGAGCCGCACGCTTGGGCGAGCCGGCAACCGTCATGGTGTTTGAGCCCCAGCCACGAGAGTTCTTTGCCGGTGACCAGGCACCTGAACGGCTAACCCGTTTTCGCGAAAAGGTCGAACGCTTGGCAGAGTATGGTGCTGAACGGATTGTTTGCCTGCAGTTCAACAGCCGTTTGCGCCAGTTGACCGGTGAAGAGTTTATTCAGCAGATTTTGGTTGATGGCTTAGGTGTGCGCCATCTGGTGGTGGGTGATGACTTTCGTTTTGGTTGCGACCGGGCTGGAGACTTCCACCTCTTAGAAAAGCTGGGGCCTGAGAAAGGCTTTAGTGTAGAGCATACTCACACCTTCCTTATGGATGAAGAAAGAGTGTCCAGCACTCGCGTAAGAACCACCCTAGCCAGTGCTAACCTGGCTGGTGCAGCCCGCATGTTAGGCCGCCCCTACAAAATCGCCAGCCGAGTGGTACATGGCCGCAAGCTGGGACGCACCCTGGGTGTGCCCACTGCCAACCTACTGCTTGGGGTTCGCAAGCCAGCGCTGAATGGGGTCTTTACTGTGCTGGCCCGTTTGCAAAACGGCGATTTTTGGCCAGGTGTGGCTAATATTGGCTTACGCCCGACCATAGACGGGGTGTTACCCGCTCTGGAAGTTCACCTGCATGGCTTCCGAAAAGAAATCTATGCCCAGCCGCTGGAGGTTTTTTTCCTGGCCAAGCTGCGCAATGAAAAAAAATTCAATAGCCTAGACGAGCTGAAAGAAAATATTGCCCAGGATATTGATCATTCCATTCAATACTTTAATCAGGCTCGTCCTGACTGGGTGCCTGGCTCGGCCTGGCCGAACCATGAAATCCAGTCGCTGCTAGCCACAGCGCCTTTATAAGCTTTTTTAATGAACAAGCTTTCCAGTTAACTTACTTTGATGAAACGCTAACCATGACTGACAAGAACACGGATCAATACAAAGCAACGCTGAACCTTCCGGAAACTGACTTCCCCATGCGCGGGATGCTGCCTAAGCAGGAGCCAGGTCGACTGGAAAAATGGCAGCAGATGGATCTTTATGCGCGTCTGCGCCAGCAGGGTGAAGGCCGTCCTAAATTCGTGCTCCACGATGGCCC
>SKIX01000231.1 GCA_007116195.1 Marinospirillum sp.
ACAGGTCGTGCTGGTGCTCAGGGTACCTCGGTCAGCTTTATTGGTGAAGAGGATGCCTTTGCCTTACCAGCAATAGAAGATTATGTGAAAAACAAGCTACCTTGTGTTCACCCACCCAAAGAACTGCTGCAGGATGATGAGGGTGCATGACGCCTGATCAAAAAGAAAGGATTCAAACGGCCTACCGAGATTTTTTGGCGGGCCGTCAGGTTAAGCCCCGCAGCGGGCAAAAGCAGATGATAGCCGATATCGCCAAGAGCTTTGCGGCTATCGCTGAAGATGAAGAAGGTCGGCGATTAGGCTCTAACCACCTGATTGCAATAGAAGCAGGTACCGGCACGGGTAAAACCCTGGGGTATCTGCTGGCAACCCTGCCTATAGCACAGCAGCGTAACAAGCGTTTAATTCTTTCGACGGCAACCGTTGCGCTGCAAGAGCAGTTGCTGTTACGTGACCTTCCTGACCTCAAAAAGCATACCTCCTTGGAATTTAGTTTTGCGCTGGCTAAGGGGCGGGGCCGTTACCTCTGCACTAGCCAGCTAAGCAAGGTTGCAGCCAGCCTGCGAAGTGCAACTGAAGAAGAGACCAACCCTACTTTGAGTCTTTTTCAACAGGAGTTGCTGGCTACGCCGACGGTGAGTGATGAAGACCTGCTAACCCGTTTGCTGGAAGACTTTGCTAGTGGTCACTGGTCAGGTGATAGAGACAGCCTGAAAATGGCTGTGCCGCAAGACTTATGGAATAGGTTAACGACTGATCACCAGCGTTGCACGAACCGACGTTGCCCCCACTTTGCTGCAGCCTGTCCGTTTTATAATGCACGGCGAGAATTAGAACAAGCTGATGTTATTGTCGCCAATCATGACCTGGTGCTTGCCGACTTGGCTTTGGGGGGTGGAGCCATCTTACCTGCACCTGAGCAAAGCTATTATGTTTTTGATGAGGCACACCATCTTGCGGATAAGGCTTTAAGCCATTTTGCAGCTAGTTTTCGCTTTAATAGCAGCTTGCGCTGGTTGCAGTTACTAAAAAAATCTCACCCTGATTTGCTGGATGCCCTGTCAGCCAGCCCTTCGGCTTTACAGCAGTTAAAACAGTTGATTCTGCCGGTAGACGACTTGATTAATGATTTGGGTGGGCTTTATTCACAGCTACGCGAACAAACTCCCTTTGAAGAGGGCTATCAACAACAAGCGCGCAGCTATCGCTGGCCCAAGGGTCAACTCCCCAGTAGCTTGCAAGATTATGCTAAGCAGCTATTAACCTACTTTGCGACCCTTTGCCGAACCCTGGAAGCTTTGGTTAACCAGCTGCGAGAGGCGTTAGATCCAGATAAAAGCAGTCTGATTGCCAGTGATCTGGCTGCTGAATGGCAGCCACTGTTAGCGCTGTTACTTAGTCGTGCCTTGGCCGCTCATCAGCTTTGGGAGGTTTGTGCTCAGCAAGATCAGGAAGGACGACCGCCTGTCGCACGCTGGTTAACTCTGCATCAGCTAGCCGAAGGTGATGAGGATCTGGAAATGGCGGCTAGCCCTGTCACTGCAGCCGGAGATCTAGCCTATCGCCTTTGGTCACGCTGTTTTGGCAGTACTCTGACTTCAGCAACCTTAACCGCTTTAGGCAAGTTTGATCGCTTTAAGCAGCGCTCCGGCTTAGCTGAGGCGACCCCGTGTAAATGCTATCCCAGCCCTTTTGATTACCCTCGCCTGGGTGTTTTGGAAGTGCCTCGCCAGGCTTGCGACCCGAGTCAACAGCAGGCGCATACGGATGCTATTTTAGATTACCTGGAAACCGAATTGCAGCATCCTCAGGTTGCAGCCTTGGTGCTTTTTTCTTCGCGTCGGCAAATGCAAGAGGTCTATGACTGTCTGCCCAAGCCCTTGCAGGCTGCGACGCTGACTCAGGATGCTCTATCCAAGAACCGTTTGCTAGACAAGCATCGCGCCCGCGTAGACGCTAATAAACCGAGTATTCTCTTCGGCTTGGCTTCCTTGGCTGAAGGGGTGGATTTACCCGGTGCTTACTTAACTCACTTGGTTATCGCTCGCTTGCCTTTTTCTACGCCTGATGACCCTGTCGAAGCGACCCTGGCCGAGTGGATTGAAAGCACTGGCGGCAATCCTTTTATGCAAATTACAGTGCCCGATGCCAGTGTCCGCCTGGTTCAGGCTTGTGGTCGGTTAATTCGCCAAGAAAGTGACCAAGGCAAGATCACCCTTTTAGACCGACGTATTTTGACTAAACGCTATGGTAGTCAACTACTTAATAGTCTCCCGCCCTTTAAACGCCAACTGGGTTAGAACCCAAGTTGGTTTGACTTTTGCTTACAAAAGCTTAGCTCAGTGCTAAAGTGATTATTGCTGACATGAAAATGCTGTTCCTTAACACAGCAAACTCCTTTACTGTGTAAGGGTCTGCAGTTAGCCAGGGTCGGGAAAATAGCAGCTTATGAAGCCGGTAAAATCGTACTTAACTCGTTTTGTATGCCTGATGATGCTTGCTGCTATCAGTGCGGGCAGCTTGGCGAGTGACCAGCCTTTGGTTATTCAGCTTAAATGGCTGCACCAATTTCAATTTGCTGGTTACTATGCTGCCCTAGAACAGGGCTATTTCGCTGAAGAAGGTTTGGATGTTGAGCTGCGCGAGCGGGATCTAAGCCAAGATAACATTCTACAGGTTGTAGAAGGTGAAGCTGACTATGGCGTGGCGGATTCGATTCTACTGCTGTTCCAAGACCGAGGCTTGGGTGTCACCTTAGTCGCACCTATTTTTCAGCACTCCCCTAATGTTTTAATGACGCTGGCTGCGTCTAATATTCAAGCCCCCCAAGACCTGGCAGGTCGTCGTCTAGCCTTTTACAACAATGAAACCGAAGGTATAGGTGTATTGGCAATGTTGGCCAAGCAGGGGGTTTTAAGCCAAGGGTTACTTCGCGTTTCTTTGACTGAACGTATCGAGAAGCTGCTTGCAGGTGAAGTCGATGCAGTGACTGCTTATGAAACCAATGAGCCAGTGCGCTTGCGTGAACAAGGGTATGCGATACGTACGATTAATCCACGTCACTATGGTGTGGACTACTATGGCGATATTTTCTTTACCCATCAGCAGGAAGCAGAACAAAACCCTGAGCGAGTTGCGGCGATGCGCCGAGCTGTTATTCGTGGTTGGCATTATGCTCTTAATAATAAAGAAGAGCTTGTTGATCTCATTCTGGAAAAGTACAACAGTCAAAATAAAAGCCGTGAAGCCCTGTTAACTGAAGCCTACGGTTTGGAACCCTTGATTGCTCGCCACACCACCGAGTTGGGTTATCTTGATCAAGGGCGCTTGCAATTTATTCTGGATCAAATGGAAAGCTTGAACTTAATTCAGGCCAATGACCAGGGCCGGCATGGACTGGTGTTTGAATCCAGCCAAAATAAAGCGAGTCAACTGAGTTTAACCCCCCAGGAACAGGAGTTTTTAGACTCACT
>SKIX01000075.1 GCA_007116195.1 Marinospirillum sp.
ATGACCCTCTGCCGCAGGTTAAGGTTGAGTCGACTCTTCTGGCTTTGGGGCAGCTAGCCGCTTGGAACCGCCAGGCCTTTAAGCAACCTCTTATCGGTGTGACCGGTAATAGCGGTAAAACCTCCGTTAAAGAGTTGCTGGTAGCCTGTTTGGCTGAAAGCTGGGGCTCAGTTGCTGCCACTCGCGGTAATTTGAATAACAACATAGGTTTGCCGCTCACTTTGCTGGAGTTGCAGGCGACAGACCAGGCGGCCGTGGTAGAAATGGGCGCTAATCACCTTGGTGAGATTGCTTATTTGGCGGGTCTGGCTCAGCCTGATGTGGCGATTATTACTAATGTGACCGGTGCTCATTTAGGTGAATTTGGTAGCTTGGAGGCTATCGCTAAAGCTAAGGGTGAGCTGCTGGAGCAGCTGGATGCTGAAAAGGTGGCTATTTTAAATGCCGAAGATCGCTTTTATACCTATTGGCAGGGCCTGGTGAAAGGCAATGCACTCAGTTTTGGTTTGCACCAAGGCGATATCCATGCCCAGCAGTTGCATTTGGATAGCTCAGGAAATTCCAGCTTTGTTGCCGTTACCCCTTGGGGGCAGCAAGCATTTCAGTTACAGTTGCCGGGTCTACATAATGTTGCCAATGCCTTGGCCGTTATTGCCGCTGCCGGTTACTTGGGTTTGTCGCTGGCTCGTTTGGCTGAAGTGATGCAAAAGCAACAACCCGTCGTGGGTCGTATGCAGCGTGTAAAGGGTTATGCAGACTGTTTGATTTTTGACGACAGTTATAATGCTAGCCCAGGTGCCGTAAAATCGGCCATCGACCTTCTTGCCCGTTTACCGGGTGAACGCTTGCTGGTGTTAGGTGCCTTAGCTGAATTGGGTGCAGCCTCTGAACAGGTGCATCTAGAGCTGGGTGCCTATGCACGTCAGCAGGGTCTAGATGGCTGCTATGTGCTGGCTGGAGATGCTGCAGTGGCTGCTCAAGGCTTTGGTCAAGGTGCAGAAGTTTTGCCAGACTTGGCAAGTTTGGCTGCTTGCCTTAAACAGCGGCTTACGGCTGAAAGTTGTGTTCTAGTTAAAGGTTCTCGTAGTGCTGGCATGGATCGTTTGGTCGATTTATTACGTGTTGGATCAACAGTGGTGTAAGGCCTTGATGGCTTTATAAAAGTATAACTCTTATTAAAGATGAACCCTCATGTTACTTTGGTTAACTCAGTATTTGGCACAGTTCTTTGCCATTTTTGAAGTCTTCAACTATTTGACTTTTCGTAGCATTTTAGGGGTTCTCACATCGTTAGTTTTCTCCTTATTAGCTGGTCCCTGGGTTATTCGGCGCTTAACGAGTCGGCAAATTGGCCAAGCCATTCGTGATGACGGCCCCCAAAGCCACCTGTCCAAGGCAGGTACACCAACGATGGGTGGTGCTTTAATTTTACTATCGATTCTGCTGAGCACCCTGCTATGGTCTGATTTAAGCAATCGCTTTGTTTGGATTGTTTTGGGGGTGACCTTAAGTTTTGGTGCCATAGGTTGGGTTGATGATTGGCGTAAAGTCGTCGAAAAAAATCCACGTGGCTTGCCTGCACGCTGGAAATATTTTTGGCAGTCAATTGCTGGCTTTTTGACGGCCTATATTTTGTTTCAAACGGCCCAGGTGCCGGTTGAGACTCAGTTAATTTTCCCCTTCTTTAAAGACTTAGCAATTGAGCTGGGTGTGTTTTTTATTGTCCTGACCTACCTGGTTATTGTGGGTTCCAGTAATGCGGTGAACCTGACTGATGGCTTAGACGGCTTAGCAATTTTGCCAACAGTAATGGTAGCAGGTGCTTTGGGCATTTTTGCTTATGCTGCAGGTAATGTTAATTTTGCTAATTACCTACTCATTCCTTTTGTTCCTGGCTCGGGTGAGCTGGTGGTGTTTTGTGCAGCCATCATCGGTGCTGGCTTAGGTTTTCTTTGGTTTAACACCTATCCTGCTCAGGTTTTTATGGGGGATGTTGGTGCCTTGGCTTTGGGGGCTGCCCTGGGTGTCGTTGCTGTTATTGTTCGCCAGGAAATTGTGCTCTTTATTATGGGAGGGGTTTTCGTTATGGAAACTCTATCCGTTATTATTCAGGTGACCTCTTATAAGCTCACTGGGCGAAGGGTATTTCGTATGGCACCCTTACATCACCACTTTGAGTTAAAAGGCTGGCCTGAACCGCGGGTGATCGTGCGTTTTTGGATTATTACCGTGGTGCTGGTGTTGATAGGTTTATCGACCCTGAAATTACGCTAGGCCAGGTTAATAAGGGAGGTACTATGGAACAGCAAGCGGTTAGCGTTTCTGATGAAGTGCTTATTATAGGCCTGGGAGCAACGGGTTTGTCGGTAGCCAAGCACCTTGCTCGGCAAGGGCTTGCGTTTGCTGTTGCAGATACTCGTTATCAGCCGCCTGGCTTGGATGCTTTTAAGCAGCTCTTTCCTCAGGCATCGATTTGGTTAGGGCCCTTGGATGCAAACCTGCTCTGCCAAGCTGCTCGCCTGGTGGTTAGTCCAGGTGTAAGTCTGGCTGAGCCAGCGATTCAAGAAGCTCTTGCTGCTGGTGTTGAGGTTACGGGTGATATTGATCTTTTTTGCCAGGCGACTCGTACACCCATCTTGGCTATTACGGGTTCTAATGCTAAAAGCACGGTGACTTGTTTGACAGGTGAGTTGGCCAGCTCTCTAGGTCTTGAAGTGGGGGTTGGTGGCAATCTGGGGTTGCCTGTATTGGATTTATTGGATGAAGGCACTAAAGACTTGTATGTTTTGGAGCTGTCATCATTTCAGCTGGAAACAACCCACAAGCTGGCTGCTCAGGGTGCGGTCATTCTTAATATCAGTGAAGATCATTTAGACCGCTATCCCAGTTACGAAGACTATGTTTTTGCGAAACAAAGAATCTTCCATCATGCTAAGCAGGTAATTTATAACCGCCAGGATGAGTTGACTCAGCCTATTCATGGTCTGCTTGCGCAAGCTTCAAGTTTTGGTCTGGATGCGCCCCCTGGCTCGTCAGACTTGGGTTTAGCCGAAGTTGAAGGTGAGCTTTGGCTGATGCGTGGTGAGCAGCAGTTGATGCCTGCGCGGCAGGTTCCTTTAGCGGGTGAGCAGGGACTGCAAAATGTTTTAGCTGCTTTTGCCTTGCTCGCTGCTGCAGACTTACCGGTGACAGGTCTTGCTGAGGTGATAGGTCGCTTTCAAGGTTTGCCGCATCGTTGTCAAAGGGTTGCTTCTAAGCAAGGTGTTGATTTTTTTAATGACTCCAAAGCAACTAATCTGGGTGCAACCCTGGCTGCCATTAAAGGCTTGTCAGCTAACTACCAACATTTGTGGTTGATTTTAGGTGGCGAAAGCAAGGGTCAGGATTTTGCTAAGCTCACAGAAGCTTTGCGACCGGCTGTTAGTGGTGTTGCTCTCTTGGGTCGAGATGCGAGTTTGTTGGCTGCA
>SKIX01000061.1 GCA_007116195.1 Marinospirillum sp.
AGGGTAACCAGCATGATCGATGCAAAGACGAAGCCACGCAGGGTGTGCAGTAGCAGCTTGAGTTGTTTTAGCAAAGCCCTGATCCTTTACTCTTATTATCGGTATCCGTGTAATTTTGCGTTAAAACTTAGCAAACTGCTAAGAGATAAATCAAAAAAGCTCACTTAAACGTAAGTAAAGCTAAATCAGTTGCACCCACAAGAGGCCGTACTTTTAAATTAATCAGCAGTTGCTGTCCTGAAGCTTGGATCAGCTCGCAAGGCTGTTGCATAGAAAAGCCTAAGCGCAGCTGTTCCAGCAAATCCGACTGCCCCTGGCTCAATAGCTCAGGCAAGGTTTTGGCTTGTAAAACAGCTCGGTCATAGCCCAGTAAAGCCTCAATAGCCTGATTACTAAACACCAACTCCTTGCCTTGACGGACAACCAGGGCTGGGTGCGCTATTTCATCTACAGCCAGTGCTAGCAGTTGGTTTTGTTGTTCGAGCTGCTGTTTTGCAAGCTTTAAAGCCTGCTGCTGCTCTTTAAACAAGTCTAACCACTGATTGTAATAGAGGCTCACTAGGTCTTGCTGACTAATTAGACCAACAACCTTCTGGTTTTCATCCACAACCACCAGGCGCTTAAAGCCTTGATCACGAATAGCCAACAGAGCTTGGCGAATACTCAAGTCTGCAGCCAGCGTAAATACCGGGCTGGACATAAAGGTTGCGACTGGTTTTGACAGATCTTCTTCTGTACGTAGCAGGCGAATAACATCGGTTTGAGTGAGAATACCCAGGGGCACTGCCTCTTCACTAACCAGCAGGCTGGTAACCTGCTGTTGATGCATTAACGCTATTGCAACCTGTGTGGGCATTTCCTGGTTAACCTGCAAAACCTGGAAGCTGCGCAACAGCTCGGCCAAACTTTGTGTTTCAGCTAAACACTCAGGATCCAGGCTGCGTACCAGGTCCGTATAGCTAACAATGCCCTTAATTCGCTTCTGGTCATCAACTAAGCAAACCTGCTCCACCTGGTGCAGGCTAATAATACGTATAGCTTCTTCAACACTGGCATCAACCGGCAACTGCGCCACCAAAGGCAGGTGAACCTGTTGCAGCGGTAAACTGAAATCGACCTTCTGCAAATGCAGGTTAACCAAATCTTTGGACTGCAGTAACCGATAACCTCGCTCTGAAACGACAATCAAAGCGCGTAAAGCCTTGGTTTCCATTAAACTCAAAGCCTGCTGCACGCTTGCAGTGGCAGGAAGCTGAATCACTTCTGGCGTTGCCAGATCATACAAACGGGGAAAAAACATAGGCTGGCTAACTATCCTTGAATGAACGATAACTTAAAGCTTCTAATAGGTGCTGACGCTGTAAATCTTTACTGGCATCTAAATCAGCCAAGGTAAGCGCGACCTTGACTAACCGATGAGCGGCACGCGCTGACAAGCGCATACGCTTCATTGCCTGAGTTAAAAGATCACGCAACTCCATGCTTAACAGCCCCTCCTGCTCTAAATCTGCAGGCGTCAGCTGAGAGTTGAGTCGCCCAAAGCGAGTTAACTGCCTGTCCCTTGCTTGCATCACTCGATCTCTAACCTTTGCGCTAGGTTCTGCTTTACCGGGTTGCCACAGGTCTTCTGCTGGCAGGGCTGGTATCTCCAAGTGCAGGTCAATACGATCCAATAGTGGCCCTGAGAGTCGCCCTTGGTAGCGGGCAATTTGTCCAGGAGAGCAACGACAAGCCTGTTGAGGGTCACCCAAATGGCCGCAGGGACAAGGGTTCATAGCAGCAATCAGTAGAAAGTTAGCTGGATAGGTTGCCCGCTTGCTTGCCCTTGCCAGGTGTATTTCACCCGACTCAAGGGGCTCTCTTAAAACTTCTAACACCTTACGCTGGAACTCTGGCAGCTCATCTAAAAACAAGACGCCACGATGAGCCAAGCTTATTTCACCGGGTCGCGGATTACTGCCACCGCCAACCAGGGCAACGGCTGAACTTGAGTGATGAGGCGAGCGCAAAGGACGCTGACGCCAAAGATCCAAAGAAAACCCCTGGCTAACCGACTGAATGGCTGCGACCTCCAAGGCTTCCTGTTGAGTAAGCGGCGGCAACAAACCGGGTAAACAACTGGCCAAAAGAGTTTTTCCAGAGCCAGGAGGCCCAGTGAAGAGCAGATTATGGCCACCGGCGGCGGCAATTTCCAAAGCTCGCTTGCCGGTCTCCTGTCCTTTTACATCGGCCAGGTCGGGCGATAAAGCGGGTGGAGCTTCAGGTAATTCAGGGGCAATAAAATCCAACGGCTTTTGACCCTGTAAAAACGCAGTCACTTCTAAAAGATGAGCAGCAGGGTGCAAGCTAAGCTGTTCAATTAAGCCCGCTTCAGCAGCATTTTTTTCTGGTAGAATCAATGCATTACTTTCTGACTGAGCACTAGCCAAGGCACTGGGTAAAACGCCCTTAATTGGATGCAAGTCACCATTTAAAGCCAGTTCACCTAAAACCTCTTTTCCCTGCAAACAGTCTTGCGGCAATTGCCCAGAGGCAATCAGCACCCCTAAAGCTATCGGCAAATCATAGCGGCCACCTTCTTTTGGTAAGTCCGCCGGAGACAGGTTAACTGTTATACGCCTGGCTGGAAATTCGAAACCTGCTGTCAAAAGTGCAGAACGTACCCGTTCACGACTTTCTTTAACAGCCGTTTCAGGTAGCCCAACCAAATTAAAAGCGGGCAGACCGTTAGCTAAGTGCACCTCAACCCGGACTTCAGGTGCCTGCAAACCTAGCAAAGCACGGGTTTTAACCAAAGCTAAGTTCACTGTTTACCTCCCTGTGATTTCCCTGATCTTACTGTTTCTTCTCTAAGGCTTCTACTCGTTTAGTGAGTTCATCTACACGTGAGCGGGTGCGCTGATGAATCTGTAATAAGCGTTCATAATCTGAACGACTGACCACATCCAAACGCGCCAGGCTTTCTTGAATCAGGCTTTTCAAGGTTGCTGATGGCAGTGGAGCCTGGGTAATAGCTGCTAAACGACTGTTCAGTTCTTCTGCAAAACGGTTCACGGCTTCAACATTCATCATCTTAAGCTCCTCCTGCCTCTAGCTTAGCACACTTACCTAAATCTCTGGCGGCGCACCAGTAACGAGCGACCTATCGCTTCATTTTGGTGCTTTTCTCTTGTTTAAACCTTCTTAAGCCTAGCCATCAAAACCCATTTATCAACTCTAAATAACTGTTATTAATAACTTTTTCAAATAGTGGCACATTGACTGCTTTAGCCAGTTTGACGAACAAACTAAGGCAGCTTGCCTGCTTATTTCGAGAACCGGCTGAGAGGAAACTAGCATGAAACTGGTAACAGCCATTATCAAACCCTTCAAACTGGATGATGTAAGGGAAGCCCTATCTGAGATAGGTATTCAGGGAATCACTGTGACTGAAGTTAAAGGCTTTGGTCGTCAAAAAGG
>SKIX01000243.1 GCA_007116195.1 Marinospirillum sp.
CTGTTGGCCGTGGCGGAGGCCCTACTCATGCCGCCATCCTGGCGCAGCCACCTGGGTCGGTTCAGGGGCGCTTAAGGGTAACCGAACAGGGTGAAATGATTCGCTTCAAGTTTGGTCTTCCGGACTTGGCCGAGCGAGCTTTAGAGGTTTATACCAGTGCTGTTTTAGAAGCAACCCTCGCACCACCACCTGCGCCACAAAAGCATTGGCGTGAGCTTATGGATCAATTAGCGACTCAAGCGGTAAACAGCTACCGTGGTCTAGTACGTGAACACCCTGACTTTGTTCGCTATTTTCGCCAGCTAACGCCAGAGCAGGAGTTAGCTAAACTGCCTTTAGGTAGCCGTCCTGCTAAACGCAAAGCCGGTGGTGGAATTGAAAGTTTAAGAGCCATTCCCTGGATTTTTGCCTGGACTCAAGTGCGCTTAATGTTGCCAGCCTGGTTAGGCAGTGACCTGGCCCTAATTACAGCGATACAAGAAGGGCGTAGCCAAGCCTTGCGGGAGATGATCGAAGGCTGGCCCTTTTTTGCCAGTAATATCGACATGTTGGAAATGGTGTTGGCTAAAGTGGATTTGGCCTCGGTTAAAGAGTACGAAGACTTGCTGGTTGAAGATGAGCTTAAGCCCTTGGGGCAAGCGTTACGCCAACGCCTGGAAAGCTTGGTGAGTCATCTTTTGCAGCTGCGAGAACAAAAAATATTGCTTGAAGAGGTCCCTTTAACGCGTCAGGCGATCCATGTACGCAACCCTTACATTATTCCTTTGCATCAATTGCAAGCAGAGCTTTTAGCCCGAGTTCGTGCTTGTGAAAATGAGGGTCAGTGCCCTGTGGATATTAATCCTCAGACCTTGGAGCGGGCGTTAATGGTAACCATGGCAGGGATAGCTGCAGGTCTGCGTAACACCGGTTAGTGCCCAGAAGCACTGACATCTGCTATCCTTGGGGGCTGAGATTTCAGCCCCTTTTTTGAATAAGGCTTGCCAGTTTAACAGGAGAATTTGGCTTGATGACCGTACAAAGTGCCGCTGTTTTACTAGCCGCAGCCATTGCTT
This sequence comes from Marinospirillum sp., assembly GCA_007116195.1. The sequence goes on from SKIX01000243.1 coordinate 1,056, forward strand.
TTTTAATTCCTCTTGCGGGCTATGCCTTGCATATCCACTTAGAAGCCAAGCGCCAACTTGGCTTGGCTCAAGAAAAAAGAGAGCAAGAGAAGCAGCAAGCAGCTACCAACCTATTAGAAAACCTGTCCGTCTTGGCTCGGGCAGTCATGGATGAGCAGGTTAATTTAACGGAAGGCAGTCTAAGAATTCGAGTACTGCTGGATCTTTATGATGATGGGCGCTATGTCTTGCAGGAAGACCTACAGATTTTTGATCAGGTTCACCAGCGTGCCAAACACCTAGCAACCCATAAGGCGCGTGAGGAACTGGCACCTAAAGAGCGTCAGCAGCAAGATGAAGAGCGTCTGGCTTTAGAGCAAGAGTTGGAAGCGAAGATCAAAGCTGGCGCCCAGGCGCTTGCAACCTTTTGTGAGCAAAGGGGCTTTAAGCCACCCGCTGCGCTTTTTGTAAATGCAGTGGATGCCAGTCAAACAGGGCAGGGTAAAGCTTAATGATTCCGGTTAATACTTTGATGAAAAACCTGCGCTCGCCAGGCCACAAGGGTAAAGCAGCTAAGCGCTCGTCTCAGGCGGCAAAAAAAGAAGCTGACTTCAATGATCAGCTGCTGCAGCAAATATCAGTTGGTGGGCGGCAGGAATTACAAAAAGAGTTGAGCCAGCTACAGGAAATGCTTGGCAAGGCGGGTGATGAGCTAGAGAGAAACCCCACAGTGGGAAATCTGGAGGTTTTTCGAACGCTGTTATCCAACCTCGTTGGCAAGGTCATCAAAGGCGGTTTCAGAGTGGATAGCGTTGGCCCTGGTTGGCACCCCGCTGATCGTCATCAAGTGATTCGGCAAATTGACAATGAAGCGGAAGAGCTACTCAACCTGGTAATGAATGAGCAAAAGGATCGCGTTGCGATTACGCGGCGCCTTTTTAATATTAAGGGGCTAGTCATTGATCTTTTATCCTAACCCTAGCCTGCTAATCTGGAGCTAAAACGGCATGTCTGCACTCTCTTTTTCTTGGCCTACAGTTGCTGATCTGGTTGGAAATACACCCCTTGTACGCTTACAGCGCCTGAATGCAGGGCGTAATAATACCCTGTTGGTAAAACTGGAAGGGGATAACCCAGCAGGCTCAGTTAAAGATCGCCCTGCGTTTTGGATGATTCGTCAGGCTGAAGCACGAGGTGATATTCAGCCTGGAGATACTCTGATAGAAGCTACTTCGGGCAACACTGGCATCGCTCTTGCAATGGCAGCAGCGGTGATGGGCTATAAAATGTTATTGATTATGCCCGAAAATTCATCAGATGAGCGTAAGTGGTCAATGCAAGCCTATGGTGCTGAGCTGATTTTAGTGAGTCAAGAGGCGAGCATGGAAGGCGCGCGCGACCTGGCTTTGCAGTTGGAGCGAGAGGGTAAAGGCAAGGTGTTAAACCAGTTTGGTAATCCGGACAACCCTAAGGCTCATTATCAAGCAACAGGCCCTGAAATTTGGCAGCAAACTCAGGGTAGAGTGACTCATTTTGTCAGTTCAATGGGAACAACAGGCACCATTATGGGGACTGGGCGCTACTTAAAAGAGCAAAAACCGGAAGTGCAAATTGTTGGTTTGCAACCTGCAGAAGGAGCGAGTATTCCGGGTATTCGTCGTTGGCCGCAAGAATACTTGCCAAGTATTTTTGACCCTGCAGGTGTGGATCAGGTGCTGGATATTAGTCAGCAGGAAGCTGAAGTAACCATGCGTCGCCTAGCTCGAGAAGAGGGTATTTTTGCGGGTGTTTCCTCGGGTGGCTCTGTAGCCGGTGCGCTTAAGTTAGCAGAAGGCTTAGAAAATGCTGTTATTGTTGCCATTATTTGTGACCGGGGTGACCGTTATCTTTCTACTGGAGTTTTTGCCCAGGGCTAGTACCTAAAAGCAAACAATAAAAAGCCGAGCAGGAACGAGCATGGTAAAAGTAAGAGACGACCAGCCTCTTAAAGAGGATGGCAGTGTTGATTTAGACCTTTGGCTAGGTAACCTGCAAGCTGATGTACAACTAGCTGATCCAGGGCGCGTTCGTCAGGCTTGTGCGCTGGCTGCTGACCTAGAACTGCGAGCTATCCAGGAGGAACGCCAATGGTATGAAGGTGCGAGCAGTTATCGCACTGGCTTAGAAATGGCTGACATTCTAGGCGAGCTGCGTATGGATGATGACACCTTAATCGCAGCTATTTTATATCGCGGCGTGCGTGAAGAATTAATCGACCTGCCACCCCTAGCTAAGCAGTTTGGTAAAACAGTGGCTAGTCTGATTGAGGGTGTGCAGCAGATGGCAGCCATTAGCCAAATTACGACTAGTGACAGCCCGGCTTTTGGTCAAAAACAGAACCAGCTGGAACAGCTGCGCAAGATGCTGGTTGCAGTAGTGGATGATGTGCGCGTTGCCTTAATTAAGCTCTCTGAGCGAACCTGTGCGCTGCGTCAAGTTAAAACTGCGCCAAGAGAAAAACGTTTACGAGTCGCTCGTGAGGTGTTTGAAATCTATGCCCCTTTGGCCCACCGTTTGGGCATAGGTCATATTAAGTGGGAATTGGAAGACCTGTCTTTTCGTTATCTGGAAGAGGACAGTTATAAGTATATAGCACGCCTGCTGGCAGAAAGACGCCTGGATCGTGATGGTTATATCCAAAAAGTGACCAAACAGCTAGAAGAAGCTATTCAAGCACAGGGTATTTCAGGCGCTGATCTGCAAGGTCGTGCCAAGCATATCTATTCCATTTGGCGCAAAATGAAGCGCAAAAAGATCGACTTCTCACAAGTTTATGATGTGCGAGCGGTTCGCGTTCTGGTGCCTGAGGTTCGAGATTGTTATGCCGTTTTAGGTATCGTTCACTCCATGTTTCGGCATATTCCTAACGAGTTTGATGACTATATAGCTACTCCAAAAGACAATGGTTATCGCTCTTTGCACACGGCAGTGATAGGGCCGGAGGGTAAGGTTTTAGAAGTACAAATACGTACCTTTGCCATGCATGATGAGGCCGAGCTAGGTGTTTGTGCTCATTGGCGGTATAAGGGCACTGATGCTGCCGGTAAAAGTAACGCCTATGAAGAAAAAATTGCTTGGTTGCGCCAGGTATTGGAGTGGCATGAAGAAGTTGGCGATGCGACCGGCATACGCGAAGAACTGCAAAACGATGTGGCACCCGATCGAATTTATGTCTTCACCCCAGACGGCCACGTGATCGATTTGCCTCAGGATGCGACCCCTATCGACTTTGCTTATCGCGTTCATACTGAAATTGGTCATCGGTGTCGTGGCGCCAAAATTAACGGTCGCATAGTGCCGCTTAATTATCGCCTCAAGACAGGGGAGCAGGTAGAAATCCTGACTACAGCAGGTGAAGGTGCACCCAGCCGTGACTGGCTAAACCCAACCCTGGGCTATGTAAAAACCTCCCGCTGTCGAGCAAAAATACAGCACTGGTTTAAGCAGCAAGATCGTGGCAAAAACATTGAAGAAGGCCGGCAGCTGATTGAGAAGGAGTTTAAACGCTTAGGGCTAGAAGGACTGGATTTAGATGCCTTGGCCAAGGCTTTAAACCTTCAAGAAGAGGAAGACCTTTTTGCAGCCTTGGGTGCGGGTGATTTGCGCCCAGGTCAGGTGCTATCAATGGCCGAGCATCTTTTTGGAGAGACAGAAGATCAGGATCAGTTAGAGCGTCTGCTGGCTCGGCCTGCCAGCAAAAAAGACACAGGTAAAGATGACATTACCATTCTAGGTGTCGGCAACCTAATGACGCAGATGGCAAAATGCTGCCAACCGCTGCCAGGGGATGACATTCTAGGCTATATCACCCTAGGGCGTGGTGTTACTATCCACCGGCAAGACTGCAGTAACCTCAACCAGCTCAGAGCAGAAGACCCTAACCGCTTAGTCAATGTTGAGTGGGGCCATAAAAAAACACGTCGTTATCCTGTCGACATTCGTATTAAAGCTTGGGATAGAACAGGGTTATTGCGTGACATCACCTTGGTTCTAGCCAATGAAAAAGTGAATGTGCTCTCGGTTAACACTCTTACCGATCAGAAAGAAAACCTGGCCAATATTCTGATTACCCTGGAAGTGGGTGGCTTGGAAGCTTTAGGGCAGGTAGTGAATCATTTAAACCAACTACCTAATGTGGTTGATGTTCAGCGCTTTCGGCAACAAGCTAAATCCCGCTAACCAGGTTCGATTTTATGTCAACAACTGCTGTGCACTATCGATTAGAAGACTTACTAACGCTGATGGCTCGCTTGCGTGACCCTCAAGATGGCTGCCCTTGGGACCTTAAGCAAAGTTGGGAAACAATCGTGCCGCATACCTTAGAAGAAGCTTATGAGGTTGCCGATTGTATTGAACGAGGTGACCTGGAAGCGGTTAAAGAAGAGTTGGGCGACCTGCTTTTTCAAGTCGTTTACTATGCGCGCTTTGCTGAAGAGGAGCAGCGCTTTGACTTTCATCAGCTTGTTGATGGTTTGACCCGTAAACTCATTCGACGTCACCCCCATGTATTTCCTGAAGGCCACCTCCAGAGTCGTGCCAGTGACCTGACCCCAAGCGAGCAAGACGTTAAACATACCTGGGAGCTGCTGAAAGCTGAAGAACGCAAAACCAAGCAGGGTGCTACTTCTGCATTAGATGATGTGCCGATTAACTTACCTGCGATGACAAGAGCGGTAAAACTGCAAAAGCGAGCAGCGAAAGTTGGTTTTGACTGGGATCAAGCAGATCAGGTGCTCGATAAATTAGAAGAAGAGCTGTCAGAAATACGCCAAGCCTTGGCCGATGACGATCCTCAGGCTGTTGCTGAAGAAGTAGGCGATCTCCTTTTTGCCACAGTTAACTTGGCTCGCCACCTAAAAGTGGATCCTGAAGCGGCAGTTAGAGCAACCAATGCCAAATTTGAAAGGCGGTTTAGGGAGGTTGAGCAGCTGAGTGCAGCGGCTGGCCAACCTTTGACAGTAGCATCGCAAGCTGACCCTCAGCAGCGGGTGGATTTAACAACCTTAGAAGCCTATTGGCAGCAGGCTAAACGCAAGGAAAAAAGCTAAGGATGCAGTTGTCGTTAAGGACCTGGTTACTGGTCACTTGTTTCTTACCAGCCTGGCTGCTTATCCTGTTGGGCGGGGGCTGGTTGTTGCTGAGTTATTTTGATAGTAAAGAACAGCAACTAGTTGATCGAGGCCAGTTGACCTTGACTCACCTGGCTCCCAGCCTTGCCATGAAGATGGCTGATATGGAGCATTTACCCCAGATACGTCAGCTATCTGAGCAGCTTCTTGAAGCTAGTGATGTACGAGCCTTTTCGCTTTATGATCATCAGCGCAGCAGCCTTTTGCACGCTGGGCCGAGCATGAGGCCTTTAATTGACAATAGTGAACTACGCTGGTCACAAGTAGGCCAATTGGCTGTAGAAAGTGACACCCTGAGGTTTATTGAGCCTATCTATGAGCTTCCTGGTGGTCGCGATCTAGGCCGCTTCCGTCCTGGCTACTCTCCTTTGCTGCTGGGTTGGGCTGAGCTGGAGCTGGCAAGAACACCCACTTTATTACATAAGTATCGTGTGCTCTTCTTCAGTGGGGTGTTGTTACTGGCCTTGATGTCACTGAGTTTTATGCTGGCACACTACCTGGCTCGCTATCTCAGTAAACGCATGGATGAACAGGCGAGCTTTACGCGCTACCTGGCGCTGGGTGAGCGCCCAGAAATAGCAATTAATTCTAGTGTGACTGAGTTGGCTGCTTTGAATTTAAGCCTGGCCAATTTGTCGAGCCAAATAGGACTACGTGAAGACAGCTTGCAGCAAGCAATTGATGAAGTTCGTGAAGATGCTTCTCGAAATTTGGAAACAATCGAAATTAAAAATATTGAGCTGGATCGTGCTCGTAAGGATGCTTTGGAGTCCAGCAGAATTAAGTCAGAGTTTCTAGCTAACATGAGTCATGAAATACGGACTCCTTTGAATGGCATTATTGGTTTTTCTAACCTGCTATCACGCACTCAGATGGATAGCCGACAAAAAGAGTACCTAGGTCATATCCTGGGTGCCTCAGAAACCATGTTGGGTATCATCAATGATATCCTTGATTTTTCGAAAATCGAAGCCGGCAAATTGGTGCTGGAAGACGAGCCGGTTGATGTGCGTGAGTTGCTTGATGCCTGCTTGTCACTTTTAGCGCCTCAAGCGCATCGGCAGCAACTTGAGTTAATAGGTCTGGTTTATGACGATGTGCCCCGTTTGGTTAAAAGCGACCCCTTAAGATTAAGACAGCTACTGACTAATCTACTGAGTAATGCACTTAAGTTTACCAAGCAAGGCGAAGTGGTCGTTAGAATTATGCTGGATGAGGAAGAGGTTGCTGAAGAGGAGCTAAAAACCGGTAAGCTGCACCTGCGTTTTGCTGTGAGTGATACCGGTATAGGCCTTAATCCGGTGCAGCGTAAAAAACTTTTTCGCGCTTTTTCGCAAGCCAATACTTCGCAAACGCATCAATTTGGAGGTACTGGGCTGGGTTTGGCTATTTGTAAACAGCTAGTGCAGCAAATGGGTGGTCAAATAGATCTTCAGAGTGAAGAGCATAAGGGCTCGGTTTTCTGGTTTACTTTGCCTTTAACGGTTCTGGAGGAAGCCAGTGAGCCCTTGCCTTGGCTTAGAGGTCGCGAGTTGGCTATTTTAGAAAGCCACCAACTAACTGCCAGGGCTTGGGCGCACCAACTTAAGACCTGGGGTGCACAAGTGGATGTTTTCCATAGCCCTGAACCCCTGCTTACTCAACTGAACCAGAAACCTTACGCAGCTTTAGTTGTGGGTATGAGCCGCCAGCAAGCTAGCTCACCGTTATGGCTCGATGCTTTAGGTCAAATACAAAATCAAGCCCCCAGCTTGCTATTACTGAATACCTCGGAACCTGAAATTTATAACCGGCTTAAATGGCGGGTTAGCGAATATTTGCTGCTTAAGCCCCTTTCTGTACCTCGTTTTAAAAAAGCTTTAGAGCAGTTGCTGGAAATTTCTACAAACGAAGCTAAGGCTTTGCCTGCTACTGAAGGCTGGGTACCCGAACTAGGTAATAAAATTAAAATTCTTGCTGTTGATGACACCCCATCTAATTTATTGCTGCTGACCACGCTTCTAGGCCAGTTGGGTTTTGAGGTAGTGCAGGCGGTGAGTGGTGAAGAAGCAGTCGCTAAAGTGCAACAAGAAGCGATCAGCCTGGTTTTTATGGACATTCAAATGCCAGGTATGAATGGAGTAGAGGCAACTCATGCGATAAGGGCATTAGGCCATGCCTATCGCAGTCTCCCGATTGTTGCTTTAACAGCTCATGCTGTTAGTGAAGAAAAAAAACACTGGCTACAATCGGGTCTGAATGATGTGCTGATTAAACCACTGGATGAGCAACGCTTGATGGATCTTTTACATCGTTGGCTGGGCGATCGCTTTATAGGTGGTTTTGCTAATTCTGAAAAAGATTCAGAGGCCAGTACTGAAGCCTGGCAGGCGAGCCCCGTTGATCGTGATTTGGGTGTGCGCTTGGCGGCTGGCCGTCCCGAGTTAGCTGATGAGCTTTTAGGGCTCTTGTTGGATTCCTTGGACGCCAGTAAAGCAGCCATAGCTGCAGCTATGGAGCAGCAAGATGACGAGCAGCTCTTAGAGGCTGTACACCGTTTACATGGTGCAAGTCGTTATTGCGGTGTGCCCTATTTGGCACAGCTTACAGAAGCTATGGAAACTCAGCTTAAATCTCGACAGGCAGCTTTAGTTCAAACCAGTGCAGCCCAGCTCTTTAATGAAATTGATCGTTTACAAGAGTGGCAGCAACAAGAATACCGGCCTGACTGGCATACCCGAGCCAATCAAACCCGCTAAGACTAGATGCCGAGGCACTTGGCAAAATCAGGTTGAAGGACGCGGATCAATTTGGCGACCTTGTGCAGTGTTTCTGTGTACTCTTCTTCAGCAACTGAGTCAGCGACTAGCCCACCGCCACCCCAAAGATGCAGTTGTTTGCCATCAGCAATAAAAGTGCGTATCGCAATATTAAAGTCGGCATGTCCACGATCATCCAGGTAGCCAATAGACCCGCAATACACACTGCGTCGACAAGGCTCCAGCTCTTCAATGATTTGCATTGCTCTAAGCTTGGGTGCGCCTGTAATTGACCCGCCAGGAAAGCTGGCCTGCAAAAGATCAAAAGCGTTTTTGTCCTTTGCTAGTTCACCTGTAATACGACTCACCAGGTGGTGAACATAGCTGTAGCTTTCAAGGGTAAAAAGATCAGGTGTTTGAATGCTGCCGGGTGTGCAAACCCGCCCTAAGTCATTTCTTAGCAGATCAACAATCATCAAATTTTCTGCTCTATCTTTAGGGTGGTTTAACAGGTCTTGCTGTAAAGCCTGGTCGCTGGCTGCATCTAGGCCGCGGGGTCGAGTGCCTTTGATCGGCTTGGTTTCTACTTGACGGTTGGCCGTTAACTGTAAAAAGCGCTCGGGCGACAAACATAACAGCTGTTGTTGGCCGTAGTTCAAGTAAGCAGCAAAAGGAGCATTAATTTGCTGTTGAAGCTTTAGCCAAACAGGCTCCAGGCAGCCTTGATACTCAGCAGAAAAACGCTGGGCCAGGTTAACCTGGTAGGCGTCACCTGCTAGCAGGTAGGCTTGCACTTGTTTAAAGCGTTTTAGGTAGTCTGCTTTGCTAAGGTTACTGCTAAAAGGTGTTAGCAGTTTAAATTGAGGTGAGTTCAGAGTAGGTTTACTGTTAACTGCAGCTAATAACTGTTGATAAAGCTCATCAGAGAAATAACCGCTAAGCCAAGTCGTTTGATGAAGATGATCAGAAACCAGAGACCAGCGATAGTAACCAAGACGCACCCAGGGTAAGTCTAAGTCATCGGCTGCGAGGCTAGGCAAGTCTTCAAATAAACGCCCAGCATCATAGCTGAAATAGCCAAGCCAACCACTGATAAAAGGTAGGTCTAAAGGAGGTTTACTAGACTCCGAGTCAGGGTGCTGTTGAGCTGTTAATTGCTCCCTGAGCTGCTGTTGATCGACAAGCCTATTGATTTCAAGGCGCTGTAAAGGGTCAGCGCAAGCAATACTAAAGCGTCGACCTGGATGCTGAGAAGCGCCGCTACTCAGTAAGGCAGGCCAGGGCAGAGGAGCTAAGGCAGCAAGCAGCTGTTCGTCTTGACTGTAAGGAAGCTGAAGAAAGCGTAACTGTTGCGTCATTAACGAGTGTCTTAATCAGGGTTTATAAGAAAGGGGCTATTGTAACCCCGTAGCTGCTTGCCGTCCTCTCAGGAGGCCTTTTTGACAAGTTGTTGACAACCTGCTGCGCTTCCTAGCTTAAGTGTGACTAGCTGGTTCTTGCTTAAATCTTTTAAAAACAATTATCTAGAGTTTTTTGCATTATTTTTAGACTAAGGTTTTAGTTGACCTTTTGGGGGTGGGTGTCTACAGTGCAGCCAAGATCAATATTGTTGACAATGTTTAAGTGAGTTGCTGAACGCATGAACCAAGAAGTTGGTTTGGATAGTCGTACCCTGGCTGATCGTGTTTTCGAAGAGTTACAGGATGCCATAGTAACAGGTGGTATTGCGCCTGGTAGTAAAATTACCGAACCTGGCTTGGCGAAAGAGTACGGTATTTCGCGTGGCCCTTTGCGTGAAGCCATGCGCCGTCTTGAAGGTCGCCATCTGGTCACGCGCATACCTCATGTAGGTGCCAGGGTTGTTTCCTTATCTTTAGAAGAGTTATTAGAGCTTTATGAGGTTCGCGAAGCCATGGAAGGTATGGCTTGCCGACTTGCCGCTCGGCAGATGCCTCAGAATGAGATAGATGGCTTGAAAGCCCTGCTGGAAAAACACGAGGCACAAGCCGAGTTGCAACAAAACCTCGCGTATTATCAAAAAGAGGGTGACCTCGATTTTCATTATCGTATTGTTCAGGGTAGCGGTAATCGCAAGCTAAGCGAACTGCTATGTGGTGAACTCTATTATTTAGTGAGAATGTATCGTTACCGTTTTAGTGCAACGAGTGGTCGCCCCAAGCGAGCTTTTGAAGAGCACTATCGAATCGTTGATGCCATAGAGCAGCATGATGAAGAGTTGGCGGAAATGCTGATGCGTCGGCATATTCGTGCATCCCGTGATAACGTTGAACAGCGTTTGCGGGAACAAGAGTCCTTACCTAGGTCAATCGATAACCCTAATCCGGTTTAATAAAGAGGAAAAAACATGTCCCAGAAATTAACTGCTGGCGGACGCTTCCGCAAAGCCCTAAAAGAAAATAACCCACTACAGATCGTCGGTACCATTAATGCCTACCATGCCATGATGGCAACCCGTGTTGGTCACCAAGCTATCTACTTGTCCGGTGGTGGTGTAGCCAATGCCTCCTATGGTCTGCCAGATCTGGGCATGACCAGCATGAATGATGTCTTGGAAGATGTGCGTCGTATTACCAGCGCTGTGGATACGCCGCTGCTGGTGGATATTGATACCGGTTGGGGCGGCGCCTTCAACATGTCACGTGCCGTTAAGGAAATGATCAAAGCGGGCGCAGCGGCTGTTCACTTGGAAGATCAGGTACAGCAGAAGCGTTGTGGTCACCGTCCTAACAAAGAAATCGTTTCTTTGCAGGAAATGGTCGATCGCGTTAAAGCTGCTGTGGATGCTAAAACCGATGACGACTTCTTTATTATTGCACGTACCGATGCTTTCCAAATGGAAGGTTTGAATGCTGCGGTTGAGCGCGCACAAGCGTGCCTAGAAGCCGGTGCAGATGGCATCTTCGCTGAAGCTGTACACACCCTGGAAGACTACAAAGCCTTTGCGGATGGCATTAACGGTGCTCACCTGCTGGCCAATATCACTGAGTTTGGTGCTACGCCCTTGTTCAATAAGAAGGAGCTGGCAGAAAACGGTGCTTCCATGGTTCTTTACCCACTCTCAGCTTTCCGTGCTGCCAACAAAGCCGCGTTGAATGTGTTCCAGCATCTGTTGGATGATGGTGACCAGAAAGCGGTTGTTGATACCATGCAAACACGCATGGAGCTTTACGATTTCTTAAACTATCACGATTTCGAGCAAAAGCTGGATGAGCTTTTTGCTCAGGGTAAAAACAAATAAAACACCTGACTATTTATTGATAAAGGGGAAGTCTTATGTCTGATACTGCACCTGTTAAGCCGAAGCCCAAAAAGTCTGTTGCCCTGTCGGGTACTGCAGCTGGTAATACTGCACTCTGTACTGTGGGTCGCAATGGTAATGAGCTGCACTATCGCGGCTATGACATTCTGGATTTGGCCGAGAAGTGTGAATTTGAAGAAGTGGCCTACCTGCTGGTCCACGGCAAGCTGCCTACTCAGGCTGAACTCAATGCTTATAAAACCAAGCTGAAAGCACTGCGTGGCCTGCCCGCTGCGGTCAAGACAGCTCTGGAGCAGTTGCCACCTTCGGCTCACCCGATGGACGTGATGCGTACCGGTGTATCGGTACTGGGTTGTGTTAAGCCTGA
>SKIX01000198.1 GCA_007116195.1 Marinospirillum sp.
CCAATGCAGCCTTTACTCTTTACCCTGCACTGAACAATGGCGCGACCCTGCTATTAGACTCTCACGCCAGTGAAGCAATTAAAGAAAAGTACCTGCCACCTATGTATGAAGGTCGCTGGATTGGCACCATGTGTTTGACTGAGCCCCATTCAGGCACTGACTTGGGACTTATCCGCACCAAAGCTGAACCCAAGGGTGACGGCACCTATACGCTGACAGGTAACAAAATCTGGATCACCGGTGGCGAACACGATCTGGCAGAAAATATTATTCACTTGGTACTCGCCAAGCTACCCGATGCCCCCCCAGGCACCAAGGGGATTTCTTTGTTTTTAGTGCCCAAGCTAAAAATTAACGAAGATGGCAGCTCTGGTGAAGCCAACCAGGTTAACTGTGGTTCCATTGAGCACAAAATGGGCATCAAGGGCTCAGCGACCTGTGTTATTAACTTTGATGGCTCAGAGGGCATTATGATTGGTGAGCCTCATCGTGGTTTGGCAGCCATGTTCACCATGATGAACTACGAGCGTCTATCCATAGGTATTCAGGGCCTGGGTCTAGGTGAAGTGGCTTACCAAAGCGCGATGGATTTCTCTAAAGAGCGCTTGCAATCGCGTGCACCAACTGGAGCCAAACACCCAGACAAACCAGCTGACCCTATTTTAGTCCATCCTGATGTACGCCGTATGGCACTAAATGCTCGTGCATTTAATGAAGGCAGCCGTGCTTTTGCTTCTTATGTCGGTATGCAGCTGGATATCAGCAAATACCATGAAGATGAAACCACGCGCAAACATGCAGCCGACCTGGTCGCTCTGCTCACCCCCATTGCTAAAGCCTTTATCACTGACCGTGGCTTTGATGCTACCGTGACGGCTCAACAGATTTATGGTGGTAGCGGTTACTGTACTGAATGGGGTGCTGAACAGTATGTTCGCGATGCTCGTATTGCCCAGATTTATGAAGGCACTAACGGCATTCAAGCCATGGATTTAATGGGCCGTAAAGTCTTTGCCAACAAAGGCCAGTTCCTCAATATCTTTGCCACGGACGTGCGTGAATTTTTACAGCAAACCCAAGGACAAAACGGTATGCAGCCTTGGGCTGAAGCCTTGGAAGCTGAACTGAAACGCCTGGAAAGCGTAACAGAAAAGGTGATTCAAGCCGCCAGCGAAAACCCTGAAGAAATTGGTGCAGCCGCTGTAGATTACCTGGACCTGTTTGGCTATGTTGCCTATGCCTACATGTGGGCTCGCATGGTTGCAGTTGCTCAACAAAAAGTTGATGCTGACTCTTCAGGCTACTATGCCGCTAAAATTCAAGTCGGCACTCACTACCTGAAGCGCATCCTGCCACGCACTCTGGCACTGGAGCAGCAAATCCTAGCCGGTGCTGAAGTGTTAATGACACTGGAAGAAGACGCCTTTTACGGCGAATAATTCTAAGCCCAGCTAACAATCAGCCTCTAGCCTTGGCTAGGGGCTTTTTTTATGGCGTTAGTTTTTTGTTCAACTGCTGACACACAGAAAAAAGCTGATCACGAGCAACCGGCGGACTAAAATAAAAACCCTGTACCAAATGGCAGCCTGACTGTTCAAGGTAAGCTAGCTGTTCTTGCCGCTCTACGCCCTCAGCAACAACTTCCAAGTTCAGCTTGCTTGCCATGGCACTAACAGCGGCAATAATAGCGACGCCATCCGCATCTTTGGGAATATCCTGAACAAAAGAGCGATCTATTTTCAATGAGTGTACTGGCAGCTGTTTAAGATAACTTAAGGATGAGTAACCAGTACCAAAGTCATCAATCGACAAGCTGATACCCAATTTCTCAATTTCATGCAGTATCGGCAAACTCAGATCCATTTGATCCATCAGGGTGCTTTCTGTTATTTCCAGCTCTAACAACTTGGGTGGCAACTGATAGGTCGCTAATAGCTGATTAAGGTGGCCAGGTAACTGGGTGTCCTTCAACTGCCTAGGTGAGAGGTTAACCGCAACATAACAGCGTTGATCCAGCTCCTTATTGATTTTAACTAAATCTTTACAGGCCTGTTCAAGTACCTGATGCCCTAGCTCAACGATCAAGCCTGTTTCTTCAGCAATCGGTATAAACTCAGCAGGTGAAATTAAACCACGAGTTGGGTGCTGCCAGCGGACCAAGGCTTCAAAGCCAACCACACGTCCTTGGCTCAAACTAACCTGCGGCTGATAATAAACTTCAAAGCTTTGATCAGCTAAGGCAACTCGCAGTTCGGTTTCTACTTCCAGCAAGCGTGAGGCCTGCTCATTCATTTCAGGGCTAAAGAATTGGTAGTTATTGCGGCCTTTGCTTTTAGCTTTATACATAGCTAAGTCAGCACTCTTCAGCAACTCGGTAGGGCTGATAGTATCAGTAGGTGCCAGAGCGATACCGATCGAAGTTGTCACGATCACACTGCGGTTACCCAGTTGAATCGGCAGACTAAGCTGCTGAATAATTTTGCGCGCGACCGCTGCAGCAGCGTCGGAATGATGCAGATCATGAACTAATAAAGTAAATTCATCACCACCTAAACGCGCGATAGAGTCAGACTCACGCACACAGGATCTCAGCCTTTCAGCAACGGTAATCAGCAGCTGGTCACCGGAATCATGGCCCAGGGTGTCATTAATTCGTTTAAAGTGATCCAGATCTAAATAAAGCACCGCCGCTAGGCTGGCTTTCCTTTGGCTTAGCTTAATCGCCTTGAGCAAACGTTGCTTAAATAGACGCCGATTCTCCAAACCTGTCAGGGTGTCATACAGAGCCAGCTGCTCCATTTTTTGATGCGTTAATTTTAAGGCAGTAATATCTTCTGCAACCAGGACAAAAAACTCTTGCTGGCTACTCAGCAGCTCTATGGGTGACAGAGAGACCATCATCCAAAAGTTTTGGTGAGCGCTCACTTTAAATTGCAGTTCTCCCCGCCAATAGCCCGTTTCCCGCAAACCTTTAAGCAGTTCATAGCGTTGCTCACGACTAACGCTGCCTCTTAACAAGCGCTCTAAAGACTGGTTAAGCAAAGCATTCCGTTCATAACCCAGCAGTTCGCATAAACGTGTATTAGCATAATGAATAAGGCCGGCAGACTCACAGATCAGTATAGCGCTACCGCTTTGCTCTAAAGCGCTGGACAAAAGCTTAAGCTGCTGTTGCTGCTGACGCTGAGCACTAACATCTTGAGAAATACTTAAAATAACTGGCTTGCCATCAACATCTGTAAACTGCAGCTTACTGGTTTCTAACACGCTAGGAGTCATCGGGTCTGGCCCCGGCACCTGCTCCTGATGCATAAACAAGCTTTCGCCGCTAGCAATCAGGGCTTTTTCCTGGCGTAATTGCTGCTCATAAGCCGCCACATCGCCTGTTAGGTCAGCAATATTTCGCCCCAACAACGCCTGCGCATCCGTATTAAAAAACTGAGCGG
>SKIX01000127.1 GCA_007116195.1 Marinospirillum sp.
GCGCTGCATCCCAGTCTTCTTGATGATAAGCAGCCATACCCTGTAGGCTCAGTACCGCTGGCTCACCTGAATCCAGATCGATAGCCTGATCGATTAGCTCCTGAACGCGCGGCGTTAGGCTGCTACCATCACTAAAGTAAAGAGCCTGGGCTTTTTGAGCCAGTAGGCGGGCATTGGGACCCTGAATGCGTAGTAGTTCGCCTAGGGCTTCAGCACCCTCTTCTAGCCGCCCCATATCAAGGTAGATACGGGCCAACAGAGACCAACCTTCCAAGTCATCCGGGTTGGCTTTCACTGTATCTTCTAAGCGACGTAACAGGCTGCCAAAATCCTGCTGACCTTCACGAATTAACGCCTGCTGAGAAAAATAGTTTTTTAGTGCAGGCGCAAAACCCAC
The DNA here is from genome assembly GCA_007116195.1 of Marinospirillum sp. The sequence goes on from SKIX01000127.1 coordinate 398, forward strand.
TTGGGTATAAATAAACCAGGCACTCGAAAGACTGGCAGCAAGTACCAGAGCCATACTGGTCACAATGAGTTTTTTGCTTGGCTCTTGCCAAGGCTTATTAATCGTATCGCCCGCATCATCCAGCAACAGATCTTCTATTTCACCTTTAAGTTCAGGGTAGTCGTCTTCTTCAACTCGCCCTTCAGCTAAATCCAAGTCGAGCTGTGCAAGCTTTTGCTTATAAATTTCAATATTTGCTAGTTGCCTAGCATTTTGCTGAGCGATTAGTTGTTCAGTCAGGCGTTTTCTGCGCAGCACCGGCCAAAACAAAAACAGGCCAGTAAAAACAGCTAGCAGGATCATGCCGATCCACAGTCCAATCATGAGGAACCCTTAGCATTGCTTTCTGTGTCTAATTCAAGAATCTTTTTTAATTTAAGTTGGCGCTCAGAGTGAGAGCCTTCCGGCTCTTTTGAGCCAGCTTGCTTACGCGCTCTGGCTAACAAAACCAGCAGCAGTAAGCCACCAACAATCATTGCAGGCGGCAAGTACCAAAGTAACCAGGTATCGCTCCGCACTGGTGGACGATAGTGAATAAACTCACCAAAGCGTGAGGTGAGATGATCAAAAACCTGCTCATCGGTATAGCCCTCTTCCAGTAATCGATAGAGCTCTTGGCGCATATCGAAAGCACTGGGCGATTCCGAGTCAATGATGCTCTGGTTTTCACACATAGGGCAACGCAGAACTGCGCCAAGTTGGTGAAAGCGCGCTCGGTTTTCTTCACTGCTAAAATCGTATAATTCGATGGCTGCCTGGGCAGACGGCAACCAGGCGACCAGCAACAAGATAATCAATAAGCGTTTTGCCATTTACGGACCTCCGGCAGGATAACTTCATCCACAAGTTGCGGGGTAATTTCGCCTGACAGGTGGTAGCGGACAATACCTTCTTTATCGATCAAGAAGGTTTCCGGTGCACCATAAACACCCAAATCAAAAGCTAAAGCACGCACCCCATCGGGCTCGAAAAGATTCAAGGTATAGGGGTTGCCTAGCTGTCGCAGGTAGCGAAAGGCTTGAGGCCGTTCATCCTTATAATTAAGGCCGACCACAGGTACACCCGCTTGGCTTAAGCGGATGATTTCATCATGTTCATCATAACAAGTTGGGCACCAGCTACCCCAAACATTGAGCAAGAAGACTTCGCCAATCAGGTCATCCCGGGTGACCTGAAGGTTCTCATTATCCAAGCGTGGCAAAGTAAATTCCGGCAAAGGCTTACCCAGCAAAGCCGAGTCGCGGGCTGCGGGATCCATCCCTAAGCCTTTGTAAAGAAAAACACCTAAGCCAACAAAAAGAAGAAAAGGCAAAAACAAAAGAGCGCGCTTCATCTTCAGGCTCCTGATCAAGAGGTTTTGCTTGCGGTTAACTGCTCATCAGCAGCTTCTGGCACACGAATTTTATAGCGACGATCCGTTACTGCTAAAATTGCAGCCAAACCCGCGATAAACGAGCCCCACCAAATCCAGCGAACAAAGGGCTTATAGTGCACTCGCATAGCATAAGCATCCTCAGCAACAGGCTCTCCCATGGCAACATAAATATCCCGCAAAGGCCCCCAATCGATAGAAACCTGAGTCATGGGCATGCCGCGTACGTGATACATACGTTTTTCTGGTGTAAAAACTCGCTGCAGACGACCGTTAGGGTTACGCATCTCAACGACAGCGGTGTCGGCAGAGAAGTTAGGGCCTTCGCGTTGACCCAGTTCAACCAAAGTAAACTCATAGCCTTTAACGGTCACCGGCTCGCCAATCGCCATACGAACATCTCGCTCTTCACCGTAGTTAGATACCATGGTGACGCCTAGTACGATCAAGGCTGCACCCACATGGCCACCAAACATACCCCAGCGGCTACGGGTTATGCCTTTCCAGCCTTGTTTACCGCGCGAAGCTTCCCAGATATCTCTAATACTAGTGGTGACCACCCAGAAAAAGGCAGTGAGACCCAAGGCAACCCAAAGATTCCAGCTACCGTCATAGAGCCAAGGCATCAGAGCAAAGCCTAATACCAGGGTAATAACACCGGCTAGCCAAACCTTCTTCTTTAACTTATCCAAGCGCATCTGTTTCCAGTCACTCAGCGGCCCCAAACCCATAAAAATAGCGAGTAGCAGCATTTGTGGTACAAACAGAGCATTAAAGTAAGGGGGGCCTACTGAAATCTTACCTAAATTCAGTGCATCCATAATCAGAGGGTAAACCGTACCCAAAAGCACGGTCAGAGTCGCCACAACCAGGATGACATTGTTGGCCAGCAGGAAAACATCTTTAGAAATCAAAGAGTAGTTCGCACGAGCTTTAAGCGTTGGTACTCGCAACGCATAAACCAGGAGTGACAGACCGATGGTAACGCCCAATAACAAGAGCAGGAAAAGTCCACGATCAGGATCATTGGCAAAGGCATGGACCGAGTTAAGCACCCCAGAGCGCACCAAGAAAAAGCCGAGCAAGCTGGTCGAGAAGGTTGCTATAGCTAACAGCACCGTCCAGCTTTTAAACAGACCACGTTTTTCAGTGACCGCCAGCGAGTGCATTAAAGCTGTACCGAGTAACCAAGGCAGCAGGGAAGCGTTTTCTACTGGATCCCAAAACCACCAGCCACCCCAGCCGAGTTCATAGTAAGCCCACCAGGAACCCAGGGCGATACCCGCGGTTAGGAAAGCCCAAGCGACCGATGTCCAAGGGCGGCTCCAACGTGCCCAAGCGGTATCCAGCTTACCACTCCACAAGGCAGCCAGAGCAAAAGCGAAGGTGACCGCAAAACCGACATACCCCATATACAGCATAGGTGGGTGAAAGATTAAGCCTGGATCTTGTAGCAGAGGGTTAAGGTCAGCGCCATCTGTGGGAATGCGGGGCAGGTAACGATCAAAAGGATTAGAAGTCAAAACCACAAACAACATCATGCCAATGCTGACAAACCCCAGTACTGCCAGCACCCGCGCCAGAACCTCAGCTGGCAAGCCCTTGGAAAGACTAACCGCAAAAGTCCAAGCAGC
>SKIX01000218.1 GCA_007116195.1 Marinospirillum sp.
AACGCCTACATACTTGATTATGAGGACTATCACTAATGGCTATGCATAACCCACCGCATCCTGGCGAGTTTATTCGTGAGATTTACCTGGAGCCTTTTGGCATTAGCTCTCGCCAGCTTGCGTCTAGGCTGGGGGTTTCACCTTCCACTCTTTCTAGGCTTATCAAAGGGGTGAGTGGTATTAGTCCAGAAATGTCTCTGCGGTTGTCCAAGGTTCTTGGGCGCACCCCTGAGAGCTGGTTGGCGATGCAGGATATGTATGATCTATGGGTAGCCCGTAACACGGTCAACCTAGATGGAATCCGACCCTTGGACTTTGAAGCGGCCTAGTTAATGGCTGACACTTGGCGTGACTTCTTGACTAACCGACCCGTTGATGGAGGCATGTAAAGGCGTTTCTTCATCGTTAATGTTTAGTAGTGCAGACAACTCAAAAATACCTGACGAGCTGGAGACGCATGGATTAGGATATGCTTTAGCCGTTGACGAATTGTTCTGGGGTCGTACTTGATGCGTTCCGATAGTTCTTCCGTTGGAAGTCTTCTATCGTTTAGCAACTTAGCTATGATGACAAAGCTTTTGGAGTAGAGGAGGAGGGCCTTAAGGTCATGGTTTTTCAGTAACCTTAAGGTCATAATTTTTTGGCAAAATGCTGGCAAGTTAAAAATTTGGGCACAGAGGGTATTTTTGAGCTAAAACGAAAAAAAAGCGAACCAACTAAGTTGTTGATTCGCCTTCTTAAAGTTTGGTAGCGGGGGCCGGATTTGAACCGACGACCTTCGGGTTATGAGCCCGACGAGCTACCAGGCTGCTCCACCCCGCATCAATCAGTGGGGCGTATTATAGAGGTCTTGTTGCTTTTGTCAAGGGCTACTAATGGGTGTTGGCTTTTTTTGGTTAAAGCTGTAGCTTGTAGGGTCTCAGTTCTGCAGGAGTTATAAATATAACAAGCTCAAGGCAGAGTTAAGCTTCCAATAACCAGAATAATAAGTGGAAAAGTTTTTAGTTGTCTTTAAACCTAACAAAAATGAGGGAGTTTATAATGGAAAAGCAAGTTGCGTGGGTCACAGGTGGTACGGGTGGCATAGGAACTGGTATTTGTCGTGCTCTAGCTGATGCTGGCTATGAGGTTGTTGCTGGTTATTCCAATGAAGAAAAAGCGAAGGCTTGGCAGCAGGAACAGCAGGCAGCGGGTTACGATTTAAAGATTAGTCATGCTGATGTCACCAGTTTTGACTCTGTTTCTAAAAGTTATGCCGAAATTAAAGAAAAGTATGGCGATGTATCAGTTTTGGTTAACAATGCTGGTATAACGGCAGATGCTATGTTGAAGAAAATGGATTTTGAGAAGTGGCAAGCCGTTATTAAAACCAATCTTGATAGTGTATTTAATACCTCTAAGGCTTGCCTTGACGGTATGCTGGAAAAAAAGTTTGGTCGTATTATCAATATTTCTTCGATTAACGGCGAAAAAGGCCAAATGGGTCAAACCAACTATTCGGCGGCTAAAGCAGGCATGCATGGTTTTACCAAGGCACTAGCGCAGGAAACGGCACGCAAGGGTATTACTGTGAATACTATTTCGCCTGGTTATATCGCTACGGATATGATCATGAAAATCAAAGAAGAAATTCGTGAGGGGATTAAGGCACAGATTCCAGTGGGCCGTTTTGGTGAGCCAGAAGACATTGCACGTATCGTGGTGTTCTTGGCTGACGAAAAGTCGAGCTTTATCACGGGTGCTAATATCTCAGCAAATGGCGGCCAGTTTATGCACTGATCTGTTAGCTGTTATAGAAAAGGCAGGCTTGGCCTGCCTTTTTTAATGGCTTTTTAGTCTGCCAGGCTTCTGAGCGCTTTTTCAAAGCGTTCAGCCAAGGCACCCTGGCGGCTTTGTATTTCTTTTTGCCATTGGCTGACTAGTTCTTGGGCTTCGTCCAGTTGATCTTTGGGGTTCGTTTCTCCCTTAATGCCAGCGTTGAGCCTTTCAACCTGTAGTTGCATTTTTAATGCTAGGTCTTCTTCTGGAATAGGCCTTTGCAGCAGTATTTCCAAATGTAGAGTCAGGCGTCGTGCGGTATCTGGATTAGCTAGGGGCTGCTCAGCACTCAGTTGATGCCATTGATTCAATAGTTTTTGAAGAGTTTTTTGGTTTTTGTGCTGGCGCTCGGCAGCGTTAAGCTCTTTTTTGAGGGTGTCGAGCTGCTCTTGCCAGTTTTGTTTTTCTTTATTAGGAACGGTCTTTAATTTGGCTGCTGACTGCCAGGCTTGGCGAGCCGCTTCAAGCTGTCCGCTGACTAGTGCTTCTTTCGCCAGTGCTAGCTGCTGCCTTGCCGCTAGAAAGCGTTTCTGACGTGCCTGGTTTTGCTGCTCGCGCTCTTGATCTCGACGGCTAAAGAGCTGGTCACAAGCGCTACGAAAGTTTTTCCACAGCTGATGTTCCAAGCTGCCGGGTGCTCGGCCTATCTCACGCCATTGGGTTTGTAATTGCTTGCTCAGCTCAATGGCTTCTTGTAAATCCTCGCTTTCTAGTAGCTGCTCGGCTTGGGCGATGAGTTCACGTTTTTGCTCGGCAGAGTGTTGGCGCAGCTGGTGTAGTTGCTCTTTGATGGGTTGGAGTGCTTTTTGAAAGCGTTGTGCAAGGCGCTTTCCTTCGCTGCGGTTAACAGGGTTAAAGCGGCGCCACTCATCATGAACCTGGGTCAGCAGTTGGTCTAAAGCAGTTTCATCAAAGCTGAGGTGAGCTTGTGATCTGGCTAGTTCTTCCAGTTCCTGGCAAATAATGGCACGTTGTTGCTGGTTGTATTCACGCTGCTGGGCTTGCTGAGCAAACCAGTGTTTGCAGGGTTCATAGGCAAGGTCTGCGGCCTGCTTAAAACGCTGCCATAAAGCTTTGCTGGCTGCTGCTGAACCTAGCTCGCGCCATTCTTGTTGAAGGGCTTGAATGCGATCTGCTTTAGCCTGGGGTTCCATGGCCTGGTCTTCAGCGAGGGCTTCCATTTGTTCACACAGTTTTTCACGCTTAGGTGCTGCGACAAAACCCTGCCAGTCTTTTAGCTCGTTAACTCGGGCATTTAAGCGCGCAAGGCGTGCCTGGTGTTGGTTGCGTTCTTTATTAGGTGCTTGTTCGCTTAGCTCAAGAAGTTGCTGCAGACGTTGATGAGCATCACGGCTTTTGCCTTCATCTAGTCGCGCTTCAAGTTGGTTCAGCAAAGCGTTGAAGGCTTGTCGATCCCAGGTGGAGGCCTGTTTGCAAGCCAGCTCTTGGTTAATCGAGTTTTGTGCAACCAGGCTTTGCAGTTGATTAATATCCTCAGGCGCTTGGGCAGCGGTCGGCCATTGAATCAGCTTGAGGAGCTGTTTGGCAGCATTTAACTGGGATGCTGTGTTCAGGTTTTCAGCGAGCAAAATTTGTAGCTCAGCTTTTTTGTCTTGGTAGTTG
>SKIX01000010.1 GCA_007116195.1 Marinospirillum sp.
GGTGTTTATTCAACCCTGGCTGGGTTTATTGAGACAGGTGAGTCAGCAGAGCAGGCACTTCACCGAGAAGTTTATGAAGAGGTGGGTGTTGAAGTGGGTCATTTTCGTTACCTGGGCAGTCAGGCCTGGCCTTTTCCTCACTCCTTGATGCTAGGTTTTTGGGCTGAATATCAAGGCGGTGAGTTAAAGCTTCAAGAAGAAGAAATTGAAGATGCGCGTTGGTTTGCTTTTGATCAGTTGCCTGAATTGCCACCCAAAAAAGCCATTTCTCGTTACTTAATTGATAGCTTTTTAGAATGGCGGCTTAAAGCTTAGCTAGAGACGCTGGCAGCGAGTCATAAAATCTTCGCGGGTATGCTTTAGCTGCAACTCCTGGTGGTTCAGTTTAATGATTTCAAAGTAGTCTTGGCTTTGCAGGTTGTTGAATTGATCTGCTTTTAGAATCCCCAAGTCATGAAACTGCTGCGCTGTGGCATTGTCTGGTAAGAATTCACTGTTGGCGGTCGCTATAAGCAACCTTTGACCTTCAAGCGACCAGTCACCATCACCGCGGAAACGATAGGCCAGGGTATTGTTGCCCAGGCCAGCGGTTAACTGTCCAGCAAGGTTGAACTGCCGGTTAGGGTTAAACTGATGCTCATATTTAAGCTGAACCCTAATTTGAGGGTCGGGTGTGAGTTGCTGCTGGCACTGCCAGGTGCCGACTAGCTGACCTGCATCCGCAACAAGCAGGCTGGGTGCCAGGAACAAACTGGCTAAAGCAAGCTGTTTGAGCCGGTGTCGGTTAAACATTTTTAATCTCCTTGAGAGGCCGAGGCTGGAAACCTTGAGTTTGCTGAGTTACTGTATTGGGCTTTTATAGTCGCTTCAAGACTCTTTAAATTTATATTTTCACACCAACGGGATAGTCACTGGAATGGGTAAATCACTGGTCATCGTCGAGTCACCGGCTAAAGCCAAGACCATTAATAAGTATCTGGGTAAAGACTTTGTGGTCAAATCCAGTGTTGGTCACATCCGGGACCTGCCAGTTAGTGGCAGTGGCAAGGCATCCCGTGCAAAAGCAAAAACGACTCCATCCAAGCCAACTGCGGCAGAGAAGAAAAAAAGAGCGCAAGAGCAACTGATTGCACGCATGGGCGTAGACCCTGAACACGGCTGGAAGGCCCATTATGAAATCCTGCCGGGTAAGGAAAAGGTTGTTAGTGAGCTGAAAAAACTGGCCAAAGAGGCCGACACTATTTACCTGGCAACGGATTTGGATCGCGAAGGGGAAGCGATTGCTTGGCACCTGCAAGAAGCCTTAGGAGGCGATGCTTCTCGCTATCGTCGCGTTGTGTTTAACGAGATTACCAAAAAAGCAATTACTCAGGCTTTTGATGCCCCTGGCCAGCTGGATATTAATCGAGTTAATGCACAACAAGCACGCCGCTTCCTGGATCGGGTTGTGGGTTACATGGTCTCCCCTTTGCTCTGGTCTAAGGTGGCTCGTGGGTTGTCAGCGGGTCGAGTGCAATCAGTTGCAGTGCGCCTCATTGTTGAGCGGGAAAGGGAAATTCGTGCTTTTGTACCCGAAGAGTATTGGGATATTAGCGCTCACCTGCAAAACCAAAAGCAGGCTGCTTTAAACTGCATGGTTGCCAAAAAAGCGGGTAAAAACTTCCGCCCTGGCAGCAAGCAAGAAACGGATGTTGCCTTGGCAGAGCTACAGCCAGCCACTTACCAGGTAGCAGATCGTGAAGATAAGCCAACTTCCAGTCGTCCTGGTGCGCCCTACATTACCTCGACTCTACAGCAGGCAGCCAGCACGCGCTTGGGTTTTTCGGTTAAAAAAACCATGACCCTAGCTCAGCGCCTCTATGAGGCGGGCCATATTACCTATATGCGTACGGACTCGACCAATTTGTCTCAGGAGGCAATCGATACCTGTCGTGGTTGGATAGAAAAAGAGCTGGGTGAGCGTTATTTACCGGAAAAACCCAACTTTTATTCCAGTAAAGAGGGTGCACAAGAGGCGCATGAGGCGATTAGGCCATCGAATGTCAATTTGCAGGGCAAGGACATCACAGGATTGGAAAGAGATGCTCAGCGTCTTTATGAGCTGATCTGGCGTCAATTTGTAGCCTGTCAGTTGCCGCCAGCACGTTACCTGTCAACGACTTTAACGGTGAAAGCTGCAGATTATGAACTGAAGGCCAAGGGTCGGGTACTGCAGTTTGATGGCTTTACGCGTATTCAGCCAGCAACGGGTAAGCAAGCGGAAGACCAGGTTTTGCCCGATGTTGAAGTGGGTGAACGGCTTGATTTGCAGCAACTGGAACCCAAACAGCACTTTACCAAGCCACCTGCTCGCTTTACCGAAGCGGCTTTGGTAAAAGAACTTGAAAAGCGGGGGATAGGTCGCCCTTCAACCTATGCTTCGATCATTTCGACCATTCAAGATCGTGGTTATGTTAAGCTCGAAAATCGGCGTTTTTATGCCGAGAAGATGGGCGACATAGTCACCGATCGTCTCGTGGAATCCTTTAGGGATCTCCTTGACTACAGCTTTACTGCACGCATGGAAGCCTCCCTCGATTCGGTTGCTGAAGGCAGTGAAGAGTGGAAAAAGCTGCTCGATCGCTTCTATGCGGCTTTTAAACAGCAGCTAGAAGCGGCTCAGGCTGCTGAAGGTATGCGCCCCAATCAGCCTGTGGACACAGATATTAGTTGTCCTAGCTGTGGTCGTCATATGCAAATACGCATCGCTTCAACGGGTACTTTTCTGGGTTGCTCAGGCTATGCACTGCCGCCTAAAGAGCGCTGTAAAACCACCATTAACTTAATGCCCGGCGAAGAGTTTGTGGCTGCCGATGCTGACGAAGAAGCAGAAGCTCAGGCTTTGCGTGCTAAGCGCCGTTGTCCTAAGTGTGGTACAGCCATGGAAAGCTTTATTGTTGATGAGCAACGCAAGCTGCATGTGTGTGGTAATTCGCCTGACTGCGATGGTTATCAAATTGAAGCCGGTCAGTTTAAGCTGAAAGGTTATGATGGCCCAACCATTGAATGTGATAAGTGTGGGTCGGATATGCAGCTAAAGACGGGCCGCTTTGGTAAGTATTTTGGCTGCAGCAACAGCGAGTGTAAAAATACCCGCAAGCTACTCAAAAATGGTGAGCCTGCGCCTCCCAAAATGGATCCGGTTCCCATGCCTGAGCTGCAGTGCCAAAAAGTTGATGACCACTATGTGCTACGTGATGGTGCCAGCGGTCTCTTTCTTGCAGCGAGCCAGTTTCCCAAAAAACGTGAAACTCGGCCACCTTTGGTTGCTGAGATTAAGCCGCATCGGGAAGCCATCGACCCGAAATATCACTATCTACTGGATGCGCCGGTTGCAGATGCCGAAGGCAACCCAACAGTGATTCGCTTCTCGCGTAAAGCTAAAGAACAGTATGTTCAGGCTGAGAAGGAGGGTAAACCCACAGGGTTTAGAGCTTTCTGGGATGGTAACCAGTGGAAGATTGAAGACAAATCGGCAGGCAAGAAAAAGTGACTCTAAGCGAGCGCCGCCGAGTCAATCAAAAGCTGCATCAGGCTCGGCTGCTATTGATGGCAGCCAAGGAGCCGCAAGATGAGCTCCAGCAGCTGGCTTGGCAGCAGACTTGTTATGAGGCTGCATTGGCTGCCCTCCAGGGTGCTTTTTTGGCTTTCTTGCGTGAATTGGCGGCAGCCTATCGGCTGCCAGCAACTCAAGTGCTGAAAACTGCAGACTTAGAAAGGCTAGCCGCTGTACGTCAGCAAAGATTGCCAGAGTTGCAGCAACTGAAAGCTTATCAAACAGATCCAGCTGGTGCTTTGGCCGCTTTGCAAGCAGATTTAGCGCAGCTGGAGCTGCAAAAACTACCGGAAGCCGCTGCAGAGGATGCTTGGCAAGCTAAACAAGGAGATATTCCTCTGCACTCGGTTGACCGAGAAGAAGGGAGCCTGGAAGAGCGGCAACTGGTAAAGGCTGAAGACTACCTTAAGCAGTTACAAACTCTGTTTGCCACTTTACGGGAACAGCTGTTAGAGGACTAACTGCTCTTTAACAGCCTGCACGCTGCCTTAACACTCAACTGGGTCAATGCAGGACCTGGCCCAAACCTTCCCGAATTAAGCCGACCGCAAGGCCCTCGATACTCAAGTTGCCCTCAGCCAGATCGACTGCAAGAGGTTCAAAGTCGGCGTTTTCAGGCAAAAGCCAAACCTGGCGCCCTTCTTTTTTGAAGCGCTTAACGGTGACTTCGTCATCAATTCTTGCAACCACCAGCTGGCCATTCTTGGGTGCTTCTTGAGTGCGGTGTACTGCAAGCAGGTCACCCTCTAAAATGCCGATGTCTTTCATGCTTAAGCCCTTAACTCTGAGCAGATAATCTGCTTTCGGACTAAAAGCCGTAGGGTCAACACTGAGATGGAAGTCAATATTTTCCTGCGCCAACAAAGGTGAGCCAGCTGCGACCTGACCTAGAACAGGTAAGCCCGGCGCTGCAGCTTGCTTAGGTAAGCGAATGCCACGAGAGGTGCCGGGCATCATGATGATCGCTCCTTTTTTGGCTAAAGCTTTCAGGTGCTCTTCTGCCGCATTAGGTGATTTAAAGCCGAGAATTTTTGAGATTTCTGCGCGCGTGGGCGGCATGCCCTGGTCTTCCAGTGCTTGCTTGACGATATCTAAAACTTCTTGCTGGCGCTTGGTAAGTTTTTGCATATTCTTTACCTGCTTGGGCATAAGGCTGACTAGAAAAATGGATATCCAGCCAGTGCTAGCTGTACATACAGTATTCTAGCTCTGCAAGCCCAAGAGGTAAAGAGAAAAGCTTGTTAATTCAACAACTCAAAGACAACTCTAACTCTGGCGGTGGCTTCCACTAAGCCAGGTTCCAGTTCTGGAGTTGAATCAGCCTGGCGGCTTGCTGCCATTACGGCAGCCCTGGGTTGAATGCCAGGGCTGGATATTTCTTCAATCTGCAAAGCTGAGCCGAGATTTTGGCCAAGACTGCCTGCCATAACCTGGGCTTTGTTTCTAGCTTCTTCCAAGGCTAACTCCAGGGCAGGGTGCTGTTGGCTATCGGCTTGACTGCTGCGATACACCATAGGTCCCAGTTGGCTGGGCTGGCCTTGAGCGAGTTTGTCCAGCCATTCACCGGCCTTGGCAACGGGAAGATCCGTTAGCTTAAGGCTGCGTGTTGCAGTGTAACTGGTGACTTTCCAGGTGTCGTTTTGCCGGCTGTGATTAGGGCTAATGCGGACTTCACCGGCTTCCAGTCGAGCACCTTCTGGTACTTGACGGCGTAAACTACGTAGCAGGTTACCAAAGGTGCTTTCCAGCTCCTGTAGCGCGAGGCGTGAATCGCTATGCTCACTGCTATAGCTTGCTTGCAGGTCAGCTAAATCAGCTTCCAGGGTCAAGCGGGCCTCCCCTTCAACGGTTAAGTGAGGGGTGGGTGCCCAGTTGTTGGCAATCAGAGGCTGGGCTAGCAGTAAGCTGCTGAGGGTAAGTGCAAGTGAGAAAAGGCGTCTGTTCATTTAACTCTCTCTTTAGGGGGTGTGAAAACGACGACTGGTGGTAGCCAGGCGTTTGACTAGTAAAATAGCAGCGAAACTTAAACCAAGGATTAAACCATACCAGAAACCCTCAACACCTTGAGGGCCCCAGGGGTTATTGCCCAGGGCCAGCCACCAGCCAACACCCAAGCCAATACACCAATAAGAAAAAAGAGTGATCAGCATGACAATACGGGTATCCTTGTAGCCGCGCAGAGCACCAGCAGCATTGACTTGCAGTGCATCAGAAATTTGATAAAGCATGGCCAGTTGAATCAGTCCGGTAGCCAGTAGCTGAACCTCGGTGTTCTCTGAGTAGAGTTGTACCACCCAAGGTGCCGAGAACCACATAAAAGCAGCTGAAACGAATGCCAGCATTCCCGATAGAGTCAACCCATACCAGGAGGCAGCTGCAGCTTCCTCGGGCTTGCCTGAGCCTAGGGCATGTCCGACCTTGACTGTCAGCGCCATGCCCAAGCTTAAGGGCACCATAAAAAGTAGTGTGGTGAAATTAAACGCGACCTGATGCCCTGCGACAACGACTTCTCCTAAGCCACCAATAAATAAAGCAATGGTTGTGAACAGCGAAGCCTCGACAAAAATAGATAACCCTATCGGTAAGCCGACCCAAAAAATATGTTGAATAGCGCCAAGTTGAGGCAACTGCCAGGCTTTGAAAATACCAAACTGCCTGTATCTGGGTTTTAAGTGGATATAGCAACTGAGCAGTAGAGCCATGACCCAGAAGCTGAGTGCCGTGGCATAACCGCAGCCGACAGCACCGAGTTGCGGAAAGCCCAGTTTGCCGTAGATGAGTAGATAGTTAGCCGGTATATTCACCAGCAAACCGATCAAGCTAATCCAAAGTACCGGGCGAGCATGGTTTAAACCTTCGCAAAGGCAACGCAAAACTTGAAAGAAGGCGAGAGCAGGCAGCCCCCAGGCAATTGCACGCAAGTAGGCTGAAGCCAGATGACTGACTTCTGGTGTAACGCCCATAAAGTCAAACACTAAATGGCTAGAATGAAACACCAGCCAACCCAGTAGAATCATGACCAAGCTAACCCAGGTTGCCTGATGTACGGTGCCTGCTAAAGTCTCTAGGCGCCCTGCGCCTGCAGCCTGGGCAACTAAGGGGGTTGTGGCGAGCAGAGTGCCAAAAATGAGCAGCATGATGGGAGCAAATACACTGGTTCCAACGGCTACAGCGGCTAAATCAACCGCACTTAAACGTCCAGCCATGAGCGTGTCGACCACTCCCATGCCAGTTTGCGCCAGGTGAGCACCCAATAAGGGCAGGGCTAAAACCAATAAAGGCTTGTTAAAAAACCAAAAACGGGACCAGTACATGGCGACTCAAGCAGTTAGTAGGATGAAGCTGGCTAGCATACACTAAAATGCAAATTTAGACTGCCAAGTCTGCTGTAATTGAATAGACTTTCAACGAACTTTTCACCGCAATAGGAACATCATGGCTGTTAGTGAACTGAGTGATTACCAAGCCTGTGAACACTTGATTGAGGTTTTTGAGCGCACCTTTTATAAGCGCTATCAAACACGCCTAGTTCGTGGCGGTGATGAGCCCCTGTATCTGCCCGCTCAGATGGCAGGGCAAGCGCATCAGGTTATTTTTGCGCGGGGCTTTTTTAACAGTGCACTGCATGAATTAGCGCACTGGTGCGTTGCAGGTGAGCAACGGCGTCAGCTGCAAGACTATGGCTACTGGTATCAGCCGGATGGACGTAGTGAAGCACAGCAAAGAGAATTTGAGCAGGTTGAAGTCCTACCCCAGGCTTATGAGCAGTGTTTTAGTTGGGCTTGTGGGCGAGCCTTTCATATTAGTGCTGACAACCTGGCAGGTAACCCAGGAGATACCTCTGCTTTTGAAGCCCAAGTTCACCAAAAAACGCTGGATTTACTCTTTTCTGGCCAGCTAAGGGGGCGAGCTAAGGAGTTGTTTAACGCCCTTTGTGATCATTGGCAGCGACCTTTTGAGCTTTGGCAGCAGCAAGCCCAGCAGCACATTAATCGCAGAAGGCTTAGCTGTCTGGATTGGGTAGAACAGAAGCAAGCCGAGAGCTACCCAAACTAACCAAGCTACCAATTTCAAAATAATTATGACTAGGTGTTATAGCGCAGTACTGCACGCCATCCTGCTCGAGTACATATAGGTAGTCATGTCCTCGGAACTCTCGCTCAATAACACGCGCAGCCTGGGGATGATCACTGGCTGTAAGTTGCAGGTCTTCCGGTCTTAACGACAGTTGCACTTCACCTTCAATGGCAGTGTGCAGGTTAATTCTGCCCAGTGGCGTGTCAGCCAGGCTACCCCAAGCCTGACCTCTTAGTAAATTGGTGTGTCCCAGGAATTTGGCAACAAAGGCGGTTGCTGGATGCTGGTAAACCTGTTGTGGTGTATCCAGCTGAATTAAGCGGCCCTCTTGCATCACCCCGACCTTATCAGCAAAGGTTAGCGCTTCAGCTTGATCGTGAGTCACGAGAATGACGGAGGTGCCTGCTTCTTTAAAGAGTGAGCGCATTTCTTTGCGAGTGCTTTCACGCAAGGCAGCATCCAGGTTAGAAAAGGGCTCGTCGAGCAAGATGAGTTCAGGCTCAGCGGCGAGGGTTCGTGCCAGGGCAACACGTTGCTGTTGACCGCCAGACAGTTCGTGAGGGTAGCGCTTGGCGTAGTCTGCCAGGCCAACCAAGTCCAGCCACTCTTTAGCCTTGGCTTGCTGCTGGTTTTTAGGTAGGTGGCGCATGGCAAAGGTGACATTGCGCAGCAGGGTCATGTGTGGAAAAAGCGCATAATCTTGAAAAACAATACCTATGTTGCGCTTTTGTGGAGGGAGGTGAGTCACTTCCTGCTGGTGCAGGTAGATGTGCCCTGAGGTGGGCTGTTCAAAACCGGCAAGCATACGCAAAGTTGTGGTCTTGCCGCAGCCACTGGGCCCTAGCAAAGCTAGAATTTCGCCAGCAAGCAATGTAAAACCAACGTGGTTAACCGCTAGCCCTTCGCCTTCGACGTAGCGTTTACTTAAACCTTGTACCTGCATCAGTGGATTCATCGATTAGCCTCGCGATTGAGCACCATGCCCACAGATAAACTGGAAAAAATAACGATAGCTGCTGCAAAGGGTGCAGCCTCTGCCATTAAGCCTTCGGACGTGCGGCTAAATACCGTTACGGCTAAGGTGGTATAGCCTGTAGGTGCGAGTAAGAAGGTGATGGGCAGCTCTTTCATGCAAAACAGAAAAACGATAGCGATTGAAGCGAGAATACCGCGCTTCAGACGTGGAAAGACGACGTGGAAGAAGGTGCTCACTGGCCCGTGACCCAAGGAAAAAGAAGCCTCTTCCAGGTTGGCGCGGGTTTGCAGTAAAGCACTGCGAATAGGCCCCATGGCTAAGGCTAGAGTCGCTAGCGCCCAAGTAAAAATCAACAGGGCGAGGGTTTGGTAAAGAAAATAAGCGGTGTGCAGCGCAAAAAACACCATCGCTAAAGCCAGGGTTAAAGGAGGCAGGGCGTAGCCAATATAAGTGGAACGCTCTATGGCGGTAGAAATACGCGAAGGGTAGCGCACGAGCAGATAAGCAATGGGTAGAGCAAAAGCTGCGGCTACTAAGGCTGCGGGTAAAGCAGCTCCTGCAGAGCGCATAAAGGTTCCGGGTACTTCTAAGAAAAAGCGTAAGTCGGGTGGAGCCAGCAGGAGCCAATAACTCAGAATCATCACGGGCAGGCCAACGGAACTTAAAAGGACAACCGCTAAATAGAGCCAGGCTGGCACAGCCTTCCAGCCCAGTTTTGCGGGTGCTTTAGGGCGGGCTATGCCGCTTCCCACGCTGGCAAGGCGCTTACGTTTAAGCACAAGCGTTTCCATGAGAACGAAACTGCCGGCCAGGGCCAGGAGCATCAGTGAGAGCCAGGCTGCATAAATACGATCAAAAGCGCTGGAGTACTGGGTGAAAATGGCGTAACTAAAGGCTTCGTAGCGCATCAAAGCGACAGCACCGAAATCGCCCATCACATAAAGGCCAATAACTAGCCAGCCCGCCATGAGTGCAGGCGCCATATGCGGTAACAGTACTTTAAAGAAAATTTGTCTTTGGCTATAACCAAAAGATTGGGCGCTTTCTTCCAGGCTGCGATCCAAGCCTAAAAAGGTCGCTCGCAGATTAAGGAACAGGTAAGGAAAGGTGTAGAGTGCCAGAGCCAGTACAGCCCCCCAGTAGCCCTGGATGCGCGGCAGTTGCCAGCCAAATAGTTGGGCAAAAACACCATAATGGCCGCCTACGCCTAATAAAGCATAAGCCATAACATAGCCAGGCACTGCCAGGGGTACAACAGCAAGAATGGTGATCAGGCGCTTGGCTGGCAGATCAGTGCGTGTGACTAACCAGGCTGTAGGTAAGGCAAAAAAAGTTGTAACCACCAGCACGCCAAAGGTTAACTTTAGCGTATTGAACAAAAGGTCCAGATTGCGCTGACGCAACAACAACTCGGCCAGTTCGGCAGCGTCAGCCTGGAAGGCACGTAGCCCCAGGTAAAAGAGCGGCAGCAGCATTGCCAGGGCAGCGACCAGTGAGGGGATTAGAATATAAAAGGGCGGCCTTAGTCCCCACAGCCGAAAAAAGTAATTGGCAAGATGCTTGGTCATTTAAAAAAGCAAGCCCGACTAGGTTAAAAAAGCTTGTTTTCACAAGCACTTGAAGTCGTCTAAGCTAGCAGTTTTAGAAGATTTTGTAAATGATAAATATTCGCAGCTTAGTGGTTTTCCACGTTGATCAGTAACTCGGCTAGTTCCTGTGCCCAGGCCTCTAACCAGGTTTGGCTAGCTGCTGCGAAACCCAAGGGTGATAAGGGGGTCACGGGCTCTTCACTCTGCCAGTTACGCTGGAGCAGGCTACGCCCTTGAGAGTCTAGCAGGTTCATTTGTAAGCTCAGCATCAGTTTTTGTTGGGGTACATTCAGATACCAGTGATGCAGCGTTAACCTAAGGCGCAGGTCACTGTGGATACCGGGTGTATCCAGAGCGACACTTGCAGTCCAGGGTTGCGCGGCCAGAAATTCACTGACTAGGCGCTGTAGCTGCCGATCCAGGCCCTCAGTCCAAAGGTAGCGGCTGTAAGCTTGCAGTTGAAAAGGTTGCTCGCTATACCAGATATCTCGTTGCTGCAGTGGCAGTGGAGCCTGAGGGCGCTCAACCACTAGCCGAAGGGGTGCCTGGTTTGCTGGCGTTATCACAGGGTCGCTTGCTAGGCGGGTGAGCTGAAGCTGCTTGGGTGCCGGTTCAGGTTCGGGTAAGAAGCTGCAGCCAGCCAGGGTCATCGCCAGACTTAAAGCAAGAAGATAATTTTTCATCGTTTATTCTCCAGGTCCCTTCGGTTGTGTCTGATTACTTCTTAGCCAAGAGTTACTCTCGCGGTGTAGCTGCTCTAAAAGTTGCTCGGTTTGTTGCAGTAGCGGTGTTAATTGGCGAGCGCTACTGCTGGTGTCGTCGCCCAAACGTTGCAGCTGCTGTTGAAACAGGCTGAGTTGTTGCTCCAGGCTGTTTTCTAACTGCTTTAAATGGGCTGGCAAGGCCTGGGTTTGCTGTGTCATTTCTGCAGCCAAAGCATCTAAAGTCAGTGCCAGTTGTTGGTAAACTTGGGGGTTGACCTCTTGTAGGCGGCGTTCGGCTGTTGCAGCTAGGGTCTGGCTGGTGTGGAGTAAAGTGAATAGCTGTTCGCGCATTTCAGTATTAGTAAAGCTGGCGAGCTGGTCACTAACCTGGGTTACTGAGTTGAGAAGACTGGTCAGCTGTTGAGTCACCTCATCAATACTATCGGTGAACTGTACCAAGCGCGAAGATCGGCTGGGAATTTCTGCGGGCTGCTCCCAGCTGGAGAGTAAACGAGTGCCACGGCTGTTGCTGCTCTGCAACTCGACGCTTAGCAGGCCCGTTACCCCTTGATGCTGCAGGGTTGCATAGGTATCTGTGCGTAAAGGGGCGTCAGCATCAAGCAGCAGTCGGAGCTTGACCCTCTCTTCAGGATCGCTCACCAGAGTGATTGCCTCCACATAGCCAACCGGTACGCCACGGTAGCGGACTTGTGCACGCTCATTTAGGCCGGTCACTGAATCATAAAAATAGGTAATGTAGGGAAGGCGCTCACTGGAACGCCGCTCATGGCTCATCCAGCCCGCTAGAGCCAAAGCGGCCAGAACCAGTAAAACGACAAAAGCACCCACCAGGGTGTAGTTGATTCTTGGATTCATATAACTGCTCCCTTAAGGCGCCTATCCTTTGCAAGACCAGCACGGGTGTTAGCAAAATAATGACTGATATCGCGATCCTGATGCTCAGCCAGTTCAGCCATAGGTAATTTAGCTAAAACTCGTTTACGGCCAATAAAAGCAACCTGATCGGTTACCCGCCATAAAGAGTCTAAATCATGAGTAACTAAAACCAAGGTGAGTTCAAGTTTTTGATGCAGTTCTAGCAGGAGTTCATCAAAAGCTGCTGCGCTTGCTGGGTCCAGGCCTGCTGTGGGTTCGTCTAAAAGCAGTAAATTGGGATCCAGCGCCAAGGCTCTAGCGACTGCGGCTCGTTTAAGCATGCCGCCGCTTAACTCCTGGGGACGTTTATGAGCTGCGGTAGCTGGAAGCCCAACCAGCAGGAGTTTCAACATGGCAAGCTCAGCCAGCAAATGCTTGGGTAGAGGCTGATATTCACGTAATGGCAGCATAATGTTTTCTAATAAACTCATACTGGAAAAGAGTGCGCCCTGTTGAAACATCATCCCCATGCGGGTGCGCAAGCCTTTGAGTGCTGCAGTATCCAGAGCATCAACCGAATGCCCAAAAAGAGAAATATGACCGCCTTCAGGGGTCGTGAGCAGGGCGATTTCACTAAGGAGTACCGACTTGCCGCAGCCGCTACCGCCCACGAGTGCTAACTTCTCCCCTTGGTGGATTTGCAAATTAAGGTTTTGGTGGACTCGCTGCAAACCAAA
>SKIX01000212.1 GCA_007116195.1 Marinospirillum sp.
CCTTCACCCGAAACATCACGGGTTATAGAGGGGTTGTCGGACTTGCGTGATATTTTATCAATTTCATCGATATACACGATGCCACGCTGAGCACGATCGACATCATAATCGCATTTTTGCAACAGCTTCTGAATGATGTTCTCAACATCTTCACCGACATAGCCAGCTTCAGTCAAAGTGGTTGCATCAGCCATAGTAAAAGGCACATTCAGCATACGTGCCAAGGTTTCTGCTAGCAGAGTTTTACCTGAACCCGTAGGGCCTATAAGCAGAATATTACTCTTGCCCAGTTCAACGTCATCACTTTTAGCCACACCAGGACGCAGGCGCTTGTAATGGTTATAAACGGCAACAGAAAGCACCATTTTGGCTCTATCCTGACCGATGACGTAGTCGTCCAGGTGAGCACGAATTTCTTTAGGCGTGGGTAGGCGATCCGTTTCTTCGCCTAACTCCTCATCCTGCAGTTCATTGCGAATAATATCAGTGCACAAAGAAACACAATCATCGCAAATATAAACCGAGGGCCCTGCTATCAGCTTTTTCACTTCATCCTGGCTTTTACCACAGAATGAACAGTATAAAAGCTTGTCATTACTCTTTTTGCCGTCGGTCATTGTTTACCCCGTTCACTTCAAAAGATAGCAGCCTGCTATGTAAGCTAGCAGGCTTAAATGGCTGGTTTGGCTATCACTCGGGACGCTTGTCCAGCACTGAATCAATCAAACCGTATTTTACCGCAGTAGGACCATCCATAAAGTTATCGCGGTCGGTATCTTTAGCAATAGTTTTCAAACTTTGACCGGTATGCTGGGCAAGAATTCGGTTTAGCTTGTCTCTAATACCTAAAATTTCACGAGTATGGATTTCAATATCCGAAGCCTGCCCTTGATAACCACCCAGAGGTTGGTGAATCATCATACGCGAGTTAGGCAAGCAGTGACGCTTACCTTCAGCACCACCAGCCAGCAGAAGTGCACCCATACTAGCCGCCTGCCCAATACACATGGTTGAAACATCAGGCTTGATAAACTGCATGGTATCGTAAATCGACATACCCGCTGTAACTGAACCACCTGGAGAGTTGATGTAGAGATAAATATCTTTATCTGGGTTTTCTGACTCCAAAAAGAGCATTTGCGCAACCACCAGATTGGCCATGTAGTCTTCTACTTGACCCACCAAGAAAATGACCCTTTCTTTCAGCAGGCGAGAGTAAATATCATAGGAGCGCTCACCACGGGCAGACTGCTCAACCACCATGGGAACCAAACCACCTGCATTGTGAATATCCAGACTCTTCGTCATTGTCATCCCGTTTTAGTCAAAAAATTTTCAGGCACTAAACTAACTGAGGTTGCCAATAAATTCCAGCAGGATTTATTGTTCTTCTACAAAGCACAACCGGCGCCGAAGCGCCGGTTAGTCTCTTACAACCCTAAAAATCAGGGATTTATTGAGCAGGCATGGCCAATTCTTTAAAGCTTTTAGCGACATCCGTTACTTCAGCTTCAGCCAACAGCTTGTCAACAACCTGTTGCTCCAGAGCAGCGGCTTGAACCTGGCGCAGCATCTCAGGATTAGACTTGTAATGTTCAACGACTTTTTCTGGCTCCTGATAAGACTGGGCCATTTCATTAATCAGCTCGTCAACAACCGCTTCTTCAGCCTGCATTTCATTGGTTTTAATCACTTCACCAACCAGCAAACCCAGAGTCACATTGTTTTTAGCTTGATCTTTAAACAGATCTGCAGGAATTTGGCTTACATCAAAGTCTTCACCCAGACCATACTGCTGGGCAGCTTGACGACGCAGGTTATCGACTTCATTGTCGATCAACGCAGCGGGCACTTCGATAGGGTTAACCTTCATCAAAGCTTCAAATACAGCTTGCTTAGTCGTGTTACGCAGTGCTTGCTTGAGCTGAGCCTGCATATTTTTGCGCACTTCGGCACGGAAAGCTTCTTCACCGCCTTCAGTCACACCAAAACCAGCAAAAAACTCATCATTCAACTCAGGCAGCTTTTGAGCTTTAATGCTGTTAATTTTGCATTTAAAGGTCGCTTCTTTGCCCGCTAGGTCTTCAGCCTGGTAGTCTTCAGGGAAGGTTACTTTAACTTCTTTTTCTTCACCGGCCTGGCTGCCAAGAAGCTGCTCTTCAAAACCGGGAATAAAAGAACCTGAGCCAAGAACAAGATCATGACCTTCGGCTTTTCCACCGGCAAAAGCTTCACCGTCAACAAAGCCTTCAAAATCCAAGTTGACCTGGTCACCGTCTTCAGCGGCCTTATCAGCTTCTTCAAACTGAGCACGCTGCTTACGCAGATCAGCAATCAGCTCTTCCAGATCACTGTCGTTCACTTCAGAAACTGGGCGCTCAACTGGCTCACCGGCTAAGGATTGCACTTCAATTTCTGGGTAAACTTCAAAGCTAGCAGTAAACTCGAAAGGCTCGCCTGCTTGCATTTTTTGAGGCTCAATGTTTGGTGTGCCAGCAGGGTTGAGTTTTTCCTGAGTTACGGCTTCAATAAAATGCTCGCGCATCAACTCAGAAAGCACTTCCTGGCGAACACTTTCACCGAAACGACTTTTAACAACCGTCATGGGAACCTTGCCGGGGCGGAAACCATCAATTTTAACTTTCTTAGCGGTCTGCTTCAGGCGGGCATCTACAGCACCATCAACTTTATCAGCCGGTACCTGGATGGTCAGGCGGCGCTCCAGCGCGGAAGTCGTTTCTACGGAAACTTGCATGAATGGTCCTCGTTAAACACTAAAAATGGGCTAGGGTAATTCAATTCAAGCGATAGGTCTTGAGATCAAAGGGGGAATTCTAAGAGCAAGAGCGCTTGTCAGCAAGCTTAGAGAGGGAAAAAGTAGATTTTTAATCCACTAGAACGAAAAAACTGCAAAGGTTACTAGAACACTTTGCAGTTTTTCTAAATTCTGGGGTGAACGATGGGGCTCGAACCCACGACCGCCGGAGTCACAATCCGGAGCTCTACCAACTGAGCTACGCTCACCATATTACTTTACTTAGATCAAGTCATGATTTGGCGCTTTGGCGCGCCCAGCAGGACTCGAACCTGCAACCTACGGCTTAGAAGGCCGTTGCTCTATCCGGTTGAGCTATAGGCGCTAAATTCAAACCTGCGCTTGAGTAAAACCACTAAAAAGTGGTCGGGGTAGAGGGATTCGAACCCCCGACATCCTGCTCCCAAAGCAGGCGCGCTACCAGACTGCGCTATACCCCGAATACTCAATGACAGTGGCTCTGTAGAAGAACTCCCTGCCAACGAGATGCGCATTATAGGGACTATTTTTAGAAGGTCAACCCCTTGATGAAAAATAGTTTCTGATTTGTTTTACTCCATCACGACTCATGCGACAATGCGCTTATTCATAGCTACTCCACTATTTCCAAA
>SKIX01000100.1 GCA_007116195.1 Marinospirillum sp.
GCCAGAGCCAGAGCCAGAGCCAGAGCCAGAGCCAGAGCCAGAGCCAGAGCCAGAGCCAGAGCCAGAGCCAGAGCCAGAGCCAGAGCCAGAGCCAGAGCCAGAGCCAGTTGCGTCCAGTGAGCAGCGCACACGAGGTAGCTTAATCGCTCGCAGCAGAGAAATGGCACGCTTAGAGGCAGAGTTCAACCACCAGCAGCAGCTCAGCAATCAAAGAGCGCGCGTACGCAGAATAACCCAGGGTGCTGAAATGAGTAGCGAAGAAGCGCTCTACTTACAGCAGTGGGAAGCTCGTGTTGAGCGCATTGGCAATTACAACTACCCTGAGCAAGCGCGCGAGCAAAACCTTCAAGGCCGTTTACGCTTGCTGGTGGTGATTAACGCTGATGGCAGTATCCGTGAAGCCCAGCTTTTAACCAGCTCCGGTCACCAGCTTTTAGATGAAGCCGCTTTGGATATCTTGCACCTGGCCGCGCCCTTTGCTCCCTTACCAGAAACCGTGCGTGAACAGGCCGATGTTTTAGAAATCGTCAGAACTTGGCGTTTTGGTAGCAGCTGGCGGGCGAATTAACCCAACCCTGTTGAAGGCAGGTTTATGTGGACGAATCAAGCATCACAATCAACAGAAGCGATCCCTAAGCAAAAGCCAAGTCGAAAAGGTGGGTGTTTGCTGCTCTTTTTCTTATTTGTTTTTGTCATGGTTGCTTTGCTGTTGCTGGGTCTTGCAAAAATAAGCTCGGTGCCTGCTGGCTTAGTCTATTTTCCTTTAGCGTTTTGCTTAGTTTTCTTTGCGCTCTACTTACTTGAGTGGCGTTGGAAGCGTCTGTTTGTTGCAGCTAAAGACTATCCTCCATTGAGCTACAGTCAAATTAAGCAGCGCTGGGAGACTCGATTCTCTAGCAGGCACCTATATAAAAATCATGAAAGTGAAGGTGATTAAATGATTGGGGGCACGTTAATAGGCTTGTTCTTAATGTTCTTTCTTGCAAGGTTGGCACTTAAGCCTGTGCTGGCTATTCAGCGTGCCTTGAAGGCTTTGGGTGATCTTAATATTCGTGCCCAGTCGCGTCTGCGTTCGGCGGCTCAAGGGGTGGTTGATTTACGTCTAAAGTTAAACCCTGCTCCCTATCCACTAACGCCCGTTACAGGTCGCATTGCGGGTTATTGGGACACCACTTTAGCAACCCCGCTAGGTTCGCCTTGTTCCTCTTCTTATGGCGAACCCTTGCCTTATTTGGTTTTACAGGCAGAAGGTCAAACGCTCTTAGTTGATAATTCACGAAGTCCGCTGGGCTTGCCTACGACGCATATTATTCCTCATACCCATACTGCTTATGTGCTTTATACGAAAGACTATTTAAAGCGTATTAAGCTGGTTAACCAGCTTGCTGATGAGGCTTTTGAACAGCTTAACCAAGTTGCTGAGGAGAAGTCTGCTAAACGAGTTGAGGTGGCTGAACGAGTTTTTCTGTCTGATCACCCAATCCGACTTTTTGGCTCCTTGGAAACTTTTCGTGGGACTAGTGTGGAGCAACTGGTCGAACGTCTTTCTAGAAAAAAAGGTTGGTCTGCTGATAAGCGTCAAGCAATGAGTCAGCTAGCGCAGCGTTATGCAAAAGAGCAAGAGGATGGCAGGGTTACTCTGCATTTTTTGGGCAAAGCCTACGGTACTTTGTCTCCAATACTTAGGCCTGAAGAAACCCGCTTTTCTTTGCCTTGGTTGCTAGTGCGCCGAGAACTCATACCGTTACTTGTTTTTGGCAGCATCTTTATTTTGAGCCTAGGTGTTTTGGCAGGCTTTGTACTTGGTTTTTTGATCGATTCAGGCACTTTGAGCAGTGAAAATATAATTTATACCGGCTCGGTTAACTCTTGGTTATTAATCGAACTGCCTTTTGCCGCTGCAGCCGTGTATTTAGTAATCAAGATGCTTCGTACACGGGTTGACACAGAGCCGCTTTGATTGGCAAGGAATTAAACCCTTAGAGCGAGTATACTGTGCTAGCGTTTTGGTTACTAAGTGAACAAGAGAGGATTCTGTGACCCCCTTGCGTGATCATTTCTTACTTGCCATGCCTCAATTGCAAGACCCGCATTTCTCGGGCTCCTTAACCTATTTGTGTGAGCAAGGGCCTCAAGGTGCTCTCGGCCTTATGGTCAATAAACCTCTGGACTTAACCTTTTCTGAATTGCTGGAGCAAATGCAACTGCCATCGGAAATGACTGAAGCTGCTACCCAGCCAGTCTACCGAGGTGGTCCTGTGCATACTGACCGTGGCTTTGTGCTGCATACGGGAGCCGCAGACTGGAAGGCATCCCTGCAGGTTAGTGAAGAACTGACCATGACGACTTCGGTCGACATTTTAGAAGCTCTGGCTGCCAACGAAGGCCCCAAGGATTTTTTAATCACCCTGGGTTGTGCTGCCTGGGAAGCAGGCCAACTGGAACAAGAACTCAAAGAAAACAGCTGGCTAACCTGTGCTGCGCATAAGCAGCTTCTATTTGAATTACCCGCTGATCAGCGTCTGGAAGCGGCGGCTGCTAGCTTAGGGATCCAACTTAACTTGATTAGCCAGCAGGTAGGCCATGCCTGAAGTGACAGCTGCCCGAGTCATTATGGCGTTTGATTTCGGTAGTAAGCGCCATGGGGTTGCTTTGGGCAATGAGTTCACGGCAACAGCCAACCCCTTGGATGTTATTCCTGCACGTGATGGTATTCCAGCGTGGGAGCTTTTGGATCGCTTGGTTAAAGACTGGCAGCCTGATGCTTTCTTAGTGGGGCTGCCCTTAGATGAGCAGGGTTTGGCAACACCCTTAAGCCAGCGAGCCACTAAGTTTGCCAAGCGTTTGTTTGGCCGTTATGGCAAAAGCTGTTACGGCATGAATGAAAGAGGTACAACGCGAGCAGCCAAGCGCCTGGTAAAACAGGCAGGGCATCAGGGTAATTATCGTGAAGACCCTGTCGATAGTCTGGCGGCAGCATTTATTTTACAAGCTTGGCTGGATTTAGCGTTACACCAGCCAGAAAGCCATTTTTTGCAGCCTCTTGCTGGCCCGCAGATACAAAAAAACTAGTTATCCTTTAACCGGAGTAGCCTATGGCTGATGCTTACCTTGAATTACCCCGACCCAGTGCGCTAGTGGATGCCCTGGCTAGTCAGCTACTGGAAGCCACTCAAGGCCAGCAGCAACCCTTATTGGTTGGTATTCATACCGGTGGTTACTGGGTTGCTGAAGCGCTGCGCAAGCGGATGCAGGTGACTTGGCCTTTAGGTGGTTTGGATGTTTCTTTTTACCGCGATGATTTTACTCACAAGGGCTTGAACACTCATGTGAAGGCATCCAGCTTGCCCTTTGCGACAGAAGGTCAGCATCTGCTGTTAGTGGATGATGTTTTAATGTCGGGGCGAACCATACGTGCAGC
>SKIX01000252.1 GCA_007116195.1 Marinospirillum sp.
CCTGAAGTAATCATCAGCCAAGAGCAACTCACAACAAAAGGCCTGGACTTTGCCACAGCTAAAAGCGAACGCCTATTTAGACTTTATTTTCGTCGCCTGCGTACTCGTATGCTTGGCCCGGACCTTTCTCACCGCCGCACTCAACGCCAAGCCATTCTAGCTAGTGCCCAGGTTAAAGAAGCCCTGCAAACGGCAAGCACCAACCACCCACAATCCAACCCCAAACAACGTCAAGATCAAGCTTTAAAATACTTTAACGAAATTGCGTCCAATGTCTCCTACCCCATTTTATTAGTCTTTGATCGCCTGCTCAGCCGTCTGTGGAATCGCCTCTATTCAGGTGTTCGAGTTTCAGGGTTAGAGAAACTGCGCCAGCAAGCTGGGCACTACACCCTGGTTTATCTACCCTGTCACCGCAGTCACATCGACTATCTATTACTATCTTATGTACTCTTTAACCAAGGTATGATGCCGCCTCATATTGCTGCGGGCATCAACCTTAATATGCCCATCCTAGGCCCTCTGCTAAGACGCGGCGGTGCTTTCTTTATGCGCCGTAGCTTTAAGCATAACCCCCTCTACTCTAAAGTTTTCCACGAATATCTCTACCAACTCTATTCCCAGGGTCATCCTGTGGAATTTTTTATGGAAGGCGGGCGCTCGCGTACCGGAAGAACACTGCCGCCCAAGCCCGGGCTACTAGCAATGACCGTCAAAGCGGCTTTGCGAGGAACAACTAAACCCTTGTTGCTTGTTCCCGTTTACTTGGGCTATGAAAAAGTGCTCGAAGGCCCAACTTACTTAAGTGAATTAAAAGGCAAAGAAAAGAAAAAAGAATCCCCCCTAGATTTACTGCGCGTTCTGGCTAACTTGCGCCAGGAGTTGGGTCAAGTGGATGTTAGCTTCGGGCAGCCGCTGGCCCTGGAGGGTGAGCTGCTTACACAACTGCAACAAGCAAAACCACAAAGCCTTATTCCAGAGTTGGGCAAACAACTGGCAACAGCGATCAATCAGGCGGCAACACTAAACCGTGTGAACCTGGTTGCCCTGGCTTTACTGGCAACCAGTCACCGCGCTATGGAAGAAACTAACCTCTTGGCGCAGCTGGAAACCCTATCCGCCTTGGCTGGATTGCAGGGCGTTGTTCGTCAGCCTAAGGGGTCACCACCCAGCTGGATCAGCCACTGTCAGCAATTAGGTTTTATTGAACGTGTTGATCACCCTCTTGGCCCTTTATACCGCTGCAATGACCGTCAAGGTCTGCTATTAACCTGGTACCGCAACAATGTAGTGCACTTGTTTGCACTACCCAGCTTGGTTGCTTTTCTTTTCATGAATCAGGAAGAGTTGAGCTTTGCCACCCTCTACCAGCAAGCCGAAAGCGTTTATCCACTGCTAGCCAACGAGCTGTTTCTTGAACAAGGCGAACTCGAACCCAAGTTGCAAAAAGCGCTAAAACAATTACAGGAGTTAAATCTGATAGAAATGACACCAGCAGGACTTTGGCAAAAACCGGCAGAACACCTGTCCAGTCATATGCGTCTTAGACTACTGGGCCAGCTAGTTCAACCGGCATTAGAGCGCATTTACCTACTGTTAGCTTTGTTAAATCGAGAAGGGAGTGGGCAGATTAACCGCACCGAACTGGTTGAAAAAACACGCCAGATGGCACAGCGCCTAACCCTCTTGCAAGGGTTGGATTCACCCGAATTTGCTGACAACCGCTTATTTAACCAAGCCTTAGACGGGTTACTCACACTGCATTGGTTGGATGAAGACCAGCAACAACGACTGATCTTCACCCCGGCGCTGAAACAGGTCATGTTGAGAGGACGCAAACTCTTTGACCCTCAACTAAGACACCACCTGCTTAGCTTAACGCAACAGCATCCTGAACAGAGCTAATTTGAGCAATTAACGGATAAAGGGGTCAGACCTAATTTCATCAAAACCCTCGCTGCGGCGACTTCCGCCGGGCGTTTGCAAGGGATCACTGCGACCACCATCAACACTTACACCAAAAAAGTTAGTGGCGCGAACACGCACGCGAACGGTTTGCTCAGGCGCATCAGCAAACTGCAGGGTTAGATTATAACGACCACCGGGACGCAAACCCTGCTGTAGCCCATCCAAAACGATATAAGCACTGCTCATGGTTAAGCCAACAGGCAAAAACGGTGGCAAGGCGATCTGCTCAATGGCCAACTGCTCTAACTGACCTTCCTTAGCTTGGGATGCTTGAAAATGCACTTTTTCAGCAACATCCGTTGATGCTGCAATCAAGCGATCTGTTTCTTGACCCAGGTTAGTCAGGACTAAATAAACAGGTACTTGATTAACCCCAGCAGGCATCGCTGGCGACCAGGCTTCTTGTACATGAATTTCAGCAACTGCCGTTTTCGCTAACATCAGCAAAGCTGCCGCTGCAGCAAAGAGGTAACGCTTGCTCATTCCTTCCTCCAAATAAAAGAATTAACTTCCAAAAGTGAATTTCACACTAAACTCAACTAATTATCCAGCTAAACCAACCAAGAAGCCTCTGATTTATCCCACCTAGGCAGAATTTAAAGATTTTATAGTATAAATATCAAAACGATTAGCCTTACCGACTCGCTGAAAACTAGGCTCCTGACCAGCAAGAAAGGGGGCTTTGCGTGGGCGTTTCACCACCACACGGTGGCTTGCCAGCTGCAAGGCCTGGGGCAAAAGCAGATCGGCATCGCCATCCTTACCTATCAGTTCACGAAAAAACTGCATCTCTTTTTTCACTTGAGCCGTTTTTTCATTAGCTGGAAACATGGGATCCAGGTAAACCACCTGGGGCTGAAAATCAGCTGCTTGAGCAATGGTTGCCAAACCCTGAGTTGCATCAGCAGTCATCAGTTTTAAGCGGGCAGTGATCAAGGCTACGTCTGGATCTTGCCTGGAGCGCTCCAGCGCATCTGCAACCAAAGCGGCTACCCAGGGGTGACGTTCTAATGCCAAAACCTCACAGCCTAAAGTTGCCAAAACAAAGGCATCACCGGCCAAACCTGCTGTGGCGTCAAGAACCCTGGGGGTAACGCCTGCTTTCAAGCCGCAAGCCTTGGCCAAAGCCTGACCTCGCCCACCACCCTGTAAGCGACGATGAGCACTGGCTCCAGATAAAAAGTCGACCCTAACCGGGTTAACCTGATTCAGTTCAGCCTTGGCCAGCTGCAAACCCTGAGTCGTTAAACGAAGATAGAAGCCCTCATCGGGTTGTTGCTGCTGGCAGGACAGTTGCAACTTATCTGCCAAAGCAGCAGCCTGATTCGCCAGGCAAGCATCGTTACAAACCAGCATTAGACGTAAACATCAACGCGACGCCACTCAACCCAAAGATGACTTTGGTGGGCAACAGACCAGTAGCCTTGTAAAGCGCG
>SKIX01000242.1 GCA_007116195.1 Marinospirillum sp.
GCTCTGGCTGACGGGGTGCGCTGGACGTCCAAAGGCGATGGTGAGTTCACCGTTGAGCCGCTGGAAAAAGCAGGACGCGGTACTCGTATTACCCTGAAACTGAAAGAAGATGCCACCGAGTTTGCCAGCAGTTTCCGCCTGCGTAATGTGATTCAGAAATACTCCGATCACATAGGTCTGCCCATTCAACTGCTCAAGGAAACCGAAGAGACTGAAGATGAAGCCGCCACTCAGGAATGGGAAACCGTTAACAAGGCCAATGCGCTCTGGACCCGCGCCAAAACCGACATCAAGGACGAGGAGTACAAGGAGTTCTACAAGCATGTCGCGCATGACTTTGAAGAGCCCCTGACTTGGAGCCACAACAAGGTGGAAGGCAAGCAGGAATACACTTCGCTGCTGTATGTGCCCAAACGTGCGCCCTTTGACCTCTACCACCGCGAAGCACCGCGCGGCCTCAAGCTCTATGTGCAGCGGGTGTTCATTCTCGACAATGCCGAACAGTTCCTGCCGCTTTACCTGCGCTTTATCAAAGGGGTGGTCGATTCCTCCGATCTGCCACTGAATATTTCGCGCGAAATTCTGCAGCAGAACCCACAGATTGACAGCATGAAGTCCGCACTCACTAAACGTGTGCTCTCGATGCTGGAAAAACTGGCCAAAGACGAAGACACCTATCAGGACTTCTGGAAGGAATTCGGCCAGGTGCTGAAGGAAGGCCCCGGCGAAGACTTTGCCAACCGTGAGAAAATTGCTGGTCTGCTGCGCTTCAGCTCGACCCAGCAGGATGAACAGAAGGTGGGTCTGGCTCAGTATGTGGAACGTATGAAAGAAGGTCAGGACAAGATCTACTACCTGGTCGGTGAAAGCCTGGCGCAGATCAAATCCAGCCCTCACCTGGAAGTCTTCCGCAAGAAGGGCATCGAAGTGTTGCTGCTGACCGATCGCATTGATGAATGGCTAATGAGTCATCTCAATGAATTCGACGGCAAGGAGCTGGTGGACGTTGCCCGTGGTGATCTGGATCTGGGCGAACTGGATTCTGAAGAAGATAAGCAGGCTCAGGAAAAAGCTAGTGAAGCCAAAAAAGAGCTGGTTGAGCGGGTGAAAAAAGCTTTGGGCGAGCGCGTCAGTGAAGTCAAGGTTTCTACGCGTCTGACTGAGTCGCCAGCAGTGCTGGTGATGGGCGCCGGTGATCTGGGCGTGCAGATGCGCAAGATTCTGGAAGCGGCGGGTCAGAAAGCACCGGATACCAAACCGATTCTGGAGATCAACCCTGAGCATCCGCTGATGGGGCGTTTGGAAAACGAAACGCGGGAAGAGCGCTTTAATGAGCTGGCGCAGGTACTCTGTGATCAGGCGGCCCTGGCAGCCGGTGAAACCCTGGAAGATCCGGGCCAGTTTGTGCAGCGCCTGAATCGTTTGCTGCTGGAATTAAGTCACTAAAGTTGGGTGGCGTTTTACTTGATAAGGGTCTGCAAGTGCAGGCCCTTTTATTTTTTAATTGGCTTGATAAGGAAATACGATCAGCTGTGGAGCGCTTCTTCTGGACAGAGAGCAGATGCCTTAGTAAAGTTTACAACTAATACACAAAATGAATAAGAAGTGGAGAGATCAGTGGAACGTAGAACACTTCTAAAGGCGTTGTCGGTCAGCGGTTTCGTCGCCCTGGGTAGTGGTTCAGTGCTGCGTCAACTTAACTTGACCAAGCAATTGCCTGAGAGTTTCGGCATGGGCGCTGCTCAAGGCCAGTGGGCTGCAGTTAACCTGAAGCAGGGTATGGAAGATATCCTGCCTACTGAAATCAGTCAGGCACTCGCTGCTGCGCACCAAGAAGCAGTAGAGCAGCAGCTGGCTGTTAATAATGGTCAGGTTGATCCGCAAACACGCACACGTTATTTTGAAAGTGTGTTTGATGATGACTATTTCCTGCCCGATGAAAAGATGGATACGATGTTATCCACTTATCATCGCCTGGACCGAGTTCAGGATGTGGTTGGTCATGGTAACTTTAATCTTTTATCTTTCGATGAAGCGCTACTTTACGCACGTAACTATTCTCAAATAGGCTCTTTTACACGTGCAGAGTTGGAGTTTATGGAAGAGCTGTTTTTCACTGATGCCAGTCTTTATGGTTTTCACGGTGAAAAAATTATGGACAGGATGACCCATACTGTAACCCGTAATGATGTCGAAGGTGTTCCTGGAACTGGCCACTTTTTGTTTAAAGGCAAAAGCCGAGAGTTCTATGCTCAGTTGAAGAAACAGGTTGGTGATGATTTAGTGCTCACCTCCGGTGTGCGTAATTTCATTAAACAAACCCATTTGTTTTTGGCCAAGGCTGAGCAGTCTGCGGGTAATATGTCCAAGGCTTCTCGCTCTCTGGCGCCGCCTGGGCACTCTTATCATGCTATTGGTGATTTTGATGTGGGCAAAGTAGGCTTTGGTTATCGCAACTTTAGTGATGACTTTGCTGAAACCGATCTTTATCGCCGACTTCAAGATCTAGGTTTTGTCCAGCTACGTTACACCACGGATAATAGCTATGGTGTGCGTTATGAGCCCTGGCATATACAAGTATCCTAGGGTGTAGCTAGCCTGTTTATTTAAAACCTCAGTTAAGGCTGGGGTTTTTTTGTCTTAGTCTGCTTAAGGAAAAACTGTGTCCGAGCCAGCTTCACCTCCTTGGTTTTTACGTTTTTTACTCTTAGTTGCTTTGCTTGTTGCCTTGGCAGCATTAATTGCAGAAATAACTGGCTCCAAGCCTCAGCCTGTGCTGGAGCCTTTTCAACCTGGCTTCATTCCAGACCCTTTAGAACAGTTGCCAGATATAGGTGAGATTACCCATGTTCCCTGGCGTAAAGAAGCTTTCTTTACTGCTTTGGTGCCTTTAGTTGTATATGAAAATGAGCGCATTGCCTGGCAGCGCAGTCAGTTAGAGAAAGCCAAAGCAGCTCTTGAGCAGGATATTGCGTTGCTGGAAGAGGATGAGCAGCTGTTAAAGGCTATTTTTGCACACTATCGAGTTGACTGGCCTGCTGATCAAGAGGCCTGGGAGCTGATCCTGAAGCGTGCTTGGCCGGTGCCTGAAGATCTAGTGCTAATGCAGGGAGCCAAAGAATCCGGTTGGGGCACGTCTCGCTTTGCTGTTGAAGGCAACAATCTTTTTGGTCAATGGTGTTTTTCTCAAGGGTGTGGTTTGGTGCCTGAAAGACGAACGCCGGATAGGCATCATGAGGTGAGGTTGTTTGCGACGGTGCAAGAGAGTGTGCGTAGCTATTTACGCAATATCAATACGCACCGCGCTTACCGTGAACTCAGAGAGCTACGCCAAGCGTTAATTGCCGAAGATGCACAGCCATCCGGCTCTGACTTGGCGCCGGGTTTGATTAGTTACTCGGAGCGGCGGCAGGCTTATGTCGATGAGGTGCTGCACTTACTGCACAGTAATCAACAGGAAATTCTTCAAGCCTTGGATGCTTATTACCTGCAGTTAACTGATGCCACAGGTGGCGAATAGCTTAACTAAGAAGTCTTACTCTCTTCAGGGGTGAAATCAGTTACAATAGCTAAAAGTCATAGCTTCGTTGGCTTCTAGCTATTGTAAGGAACTTCATGACAACAGATGCACGTGTAGCAGTCGTTGGGGGTGGAAGTTTTGGTACTGCCCTGGCATCAATTTTGGCTGGCAATGGTCATTTTACTCGGCTGTGGGTGAGAAGACCTGAGTTAGCTACTGCTATCAATGAGCAAGGGTACAATCCTCGCTACCTACCTGACTTAAAGCTACCCTCCAGTTTACAAGCAACTTCGGATTTGCAAGCAGCGCTTGATCAAGCTGAAGTGGTTTTTCTGGCTGTTCCTAGCAAAGGTTTTGCTGAGGTACTGCAGCTGGCTCAGCCTTACCTTAACCCGGAACAGGTCTTGGTCAGTACCACCAAAGGCTTCGAAGAAAAAGGTTTTAAACTAATGAGCCAGGTTATGGCTGAGGTTACCGGCTTTCAGCGTCTAGGGGTGCTCTCAGGCCCCAACCTGGCGAGTGAATTGGCCCAGCAGCAGCTGACGGGTACTGTTATTGCGAGTGAAGATGCCTGGACTCGTACCCGGGTACAGCAACTACTGGGGAATAGCTATTTCCGTGTTTATGCGAATACGGACATCTATGGTGCCGAGCTAGGCGGAGCGCTAAAAAATATTTATGCCATAGCAGCGGGTATGGCAGCGGCTATGGGGCAGGGAGAAAATACGCGTAGCTTGTTAATGACCCGCGCTTTGGCAGAAATGAGCCGTTTTGCTGTAAGTTTAGGCGCTAACCCCATGACATTTCTTGGTCTGGCTGGTGTCGGCGACCTGATCGTTACCTGCAGCTCACCTTTATCGCGTAATTTTCGAGTTGGGCAGGCCTTGGGTAAAGGGCAAAGCCTTGATTCAATTGTCAAAGAGTTAGGCCAGGTTGCTGAAGGGGTCAATACAGTACGTTTGGTCAAAAGCAAAGCGGACGCTTTAGGTATTTATATGCCTTTAGTTCAGGCACTCTATGCGGTTCTCTTTGAAGGACACAGTCCTAAGGAAGTTGCCGGATCTATGATGGGCAATGAACAGAGTACTGATGTTGAGTTTGTTTTGCCGCGTGATGAAGTTCTGAAGTCGGCACAAAAGATAACTCGCGTTACAACCAACTAATGGAGGTTAGCATGGAGTCACAGAGTTCTTGGAAGAAGCGCTTAGGTGATGAAAGCTTTTGGCTGCGTTTGCCTTTTATGCTGCTGTTCTTTTTTGCATGGAAGTTGGCTGAGCTGATCCTGATCGGTGTGATTTTAATTCAAATAGTGGTGCATTTTGTTTTGGGGCAGCCAGTAACGGCCCTGCAGGCCTTGGGTGCTCAGCTAAGTCGCTACACCTATCAAGTTTTTCGATACCTGACATTTAACTCAGAGCAAAAGCCTTTTCCTTTTGCTGACTGGCCCAGTGACGAACGCGCAGATCCTGATCCTTACCAACCGTTGACGACTGAAGACTCTGCACTTAACGACAGGCCTAAAACTGATGTGGAATGAAATGCTTTGGCCTCTGGCTGCAGCTCAGCAGAGTGTTGATTTGATGAATCGTCAGCTACTTGCGAGCCAGTGCCGCTTGTTAAGAGATTACCTCAACGAGCTTAACTCCAGTAGCCGCATTCCGCATGATGTTGACTGTACCCAGTTAACGATTGCTGGCCGGCCTGCGGAGTTGCTTAGCTTAAAGAAAAGTACCTCTCAGCGTTATCTGCTGTATTTGCATGGTGGGGGCTTTGCTTTGGGTTCTTTGGATACGCATAGAGAACTAGCGATTGCTTTTGCGCGCGATGCTGATGCCCGTGTTCTGGTGATTGATTATCGCCTAGCTCCAGATTACCCCTGGCCAAGCGGCTTGGAGGATGCCTTGTCCGGTTATGCCTGGCTGCAAGATCAGGGTGTTGAGCCTGCTCGCCTGGTCGTTGCTGGTGATTCAGCGGGGGGTGGCTTAGCACTGTCACTGATGCAGCGCCTAAAGCAGGATCAAAAGCCGCAGCCAGCAGCTTGCGTGCTCTTATCGCCTTGGGTTGATTTAACGTGTAGTGGCTCTACCTTGGACTTGAACTCGGCAACCGACCCGCTTTTGAACCGAGTGCAAATGCACGCCTTTGCTGAACTTTATGCGGGTAAGAAAAAGCTGAGTAGTCCGGATATTTCTCCTTTGTTTGGCGACCTGGCTGATTTAGCACCGACTTTGATTCAGGTTAGCCTCCAGGAGGTGCTATTAGACGATGCACGCCGCCTGGTGAAAGGCATTCAAGCAGCCGCAGGGCGTGCCGAAATTCAAGAAGTGGCTTGGATGCCGCATGTCTGGCATCTACTCTATCGATATTTGCCCCAGGCTGCAGCCAGCATTCGGCAAGCTAGCCGGTTTATCAAGGCAGAAAGCTCCAGTTAAGCTGGGGTTACTCTTTCAGGCTAAATATTCTGGCGAGCTGCTGGCGTGTGAGCTCCGGGTGTTCTAGAGGGAACATATGGCCACCTGTTACTGAGTGGCAGCTAAAACCCATTTTTTCTAGCTTTTTAGCTCGCTGAGGCGTAATCAAGTCACTTTGCTGGCCTGTTATCAGGTGGGCTGGAACCTTTAAGTGTTTATGGCTGCCGGTAAGATGGTCAGCCAGGTTGCGAAAGATAGCGAGTTCTACGCTAGGCTGAAAGCGTAAACGCAGGCCGCCTTTACTTGGGTCAGGCTCTAAACCTGCTTCCAAGTAGTCCTGCAAACACGCTGGATGAAATCTGGCAAAAAGTTTTTTGCTTTGAAAGTAGTTCAAGGCTGCTTCTTTGCTCGGCCAGTGTTGACGCCGGCCGCGGGTGACGCCGGCAGGAGTGACGCGGTCAATAAATCCTAAACGCTTGGCGAGCTTAAGCCCTAGGCTATCCAGGCCGGTTAGTAGAGGTGGGTCCAGTAACACCAGCTTGGTGAAACGCTCGGGTGCTCTTAAGGCGGCCATATAGCTGAGAACGCCGCCAAGGGAGTGGCCTACAGCGAGCACGGGCTGCTTGCCAACGGCTTGGTGCAAAAGCTCGAGGTATTCATCAACTAAACGCTGCCAGTTAGGATCAACAGGGTAGTGCGGCTGGTGACCGACACGATCAATGAAATGAATCGAGTAGCTGCTTTGTAGCGGTTGTAGTAAATACTTGTAGCTGGCACCTGGAAAACCATTGGCAGGTGCAAAAAACACTTTTGGAAATTGCATAACGCTTGCCTTAAAATTATTTTTTTACTATTTGAACGCTCGTTTTAAATAAATGCAAGCTTGATTTTTAACCCGGTTTTAGGAGTCCACCATGGCGCAAGAGCCAGAAAAGCAAAAGCTAGCCAATAAAAACCTGCGCAACCTTCTGTTTATTTTGATTGCTTTAGCGGGCCTGGCCTATGGTTTGGCTAGCCTCTAATGTTCTGGGAAACCCTTGCCTTCACCCTTCAAGTGACGGCACCTGTATTTTTGCTGGTTTTTTTGGGGCTATTTTTTGCTCGTATAGGCCTGTTGAATGATGAGTTTAACCGGGTTGCATCGCGCTTGGTCTTTAATGTCACCTTGCCGGTACTCGTTTTTGTTAACTTAAAAGCAACGGACTTGAATCAGGTTTTTGCTTGGGATCTGCTGCTTTACGTTACCCTGGTTACTTTGCTCGCTTTTGTTTGGCTGGTGTGGCGTGCCCAGCGGTTAACTCAGATCGAAGATAGAGGCGTATTTGTACAGGGTGCCTTTCGCGGTAATCTGGGTATCTTGGGCCTGGCTTTAGCCGCGAATCAGTATGGCGAAGAGGGCCTGGCGCTTGCATCCTTACTTTTGGCTTTGCTGATCCTGGTCTACAACCTGTTGGCTGTGGTTGCTTTAAACATCTGGCGTCAGACCTCGGGAATCAACTGGTCGCGCATGGGTTTAGATATCCTGCGTAACCCTTTAATTCTTGCGGTTGTATTTGCTGTCCCTCTATCTTTATATGATCTGGCTTTACCCCAGGTGGCTATGCAAACGGCTGATTATCTTGCCAGAATGACCCTGCCTTTGGCACTTTTATGCATAGGTGCTGCCTTGGATTTAAAGGCTTTGCGTGCTACTTCTAAAACAGCTTTAATTTCTTCTGCTTATAAATTGGTATGGCTGCCTTTGCCGATGGTTGCTGGGGCCTGGTTGCTAGGTTACCAGGGCATGACTTTGGGTGTGCTGTTTATTATTTTTAGCTGTCCTACAGCGGCTGCCAGCTATGTGATGGCCAGAGCAATGGGAGGCAATGCAGTTTTGGCGGCCAATATTGTTGCCTTGACGACGCTTTTAGGCACTCTATCTATTAGTTTGGGCGTATTTGTCTTGCATTTCTGGGGGTTAAGTTAGTGATGTCAGAGCAACAGCAAACCCTGCGACCTTTGCCTGCAGGGGCAGAGGCTGTAACACTCAGTTTGCCTTCTTTGCAGCTAGCTGCACTTGCTTGGGGAGATCCTAAGGGCAAGCCTTTGTTGGCTTTGCATGGCTGGTTAGATAATGCCATGAGCTATGTTTACTTGGGACCAAGGTTAGCGCAGGCCGGTTATCGGGTTGTTGCTTTGGACTTGCCTGGTCATGGTTTGAGTGATTGGCGTCCAGAAGGGCAGCCTTATGTGTTAATGGAGAATTGTTTTGATGTCCAAGCCGCTGCTTTAGCCTTGGGTTGGCAGAGGTTTACACTGGTTGGTCATTCGATGGGTGCAGGGGTAGCGACGCTGCTTGCTGGCGCTCATCCAGAAGCGATTGAGCAGTTGGTGCTGATTGATGGTCTGGGCACTTTAACCACGCCTGAAGCGGAAGCTGCGGCACAGCTAGGTCGTGCTTTGGGCCGCTGGCTAGGCCATCAACAAAAAGCCTTAATCCAATTTCAGCAGGGCCAGGCGGCTAGCAAGCTTTATCCTAGCTTAAAAGCAGCTGCAGAGGCTCGAATGCAGGGCGTGGGTGCAGTCAGTTTTCAAGCGGCCTGGCAGCTTTGTCAGCGTGCCTTGGCGCAGGTTGCGCCTGAATACCCTGCAAGCGGTTGGTATTGGCGAAGTGATCCTCGCTTGCGCCACCCTTCACCCTGGCGTTTGACGGAAGCGCAAAATCAGTCTTTTATTCGTGAAATTCAGGCACCTTGTTTAGTTATAGAAGCTGAACAGGGGATGCTTATTGAGCGAGTTGAAACACCTCAGCGTGTGGCTCTTTTAGCCCAGGGTCAAAAGCGGCGTTTGCCAGGTAATCACCATTTACACCTAGAAGAAGCAACGGCTGATTTAACGGCGGCAACGCTGCTAGCTTTTCTTTTATCTGCAAGTGGAGGAAGCTGATGAGCTGGTCTAGCGGTAATCAAGGAAAACGTGTTGCCTTGGTTTTGGGTTCTGGTGGGGCAAGAGGCTACGCCCATATAGGGGTGATTGAAGCACTAGAAGCGCGTGGTTATGAAATTATTGGTATTTCTGGCTGCTCTATGGGTGCCCTGGTCGGTGGACTCTATGCAGCAGGTAAATTGGCTGATTACCGTGACTGGGTTTCCCGGCTGGATTACTTTGACTTATTGCGCTTGGTAGATGTGACCTGGAGCCCTATGGGTGCGATTAAAGGCGAGAAGGTCATGCAGGTGATCACCCAGATGCTGGGTGACCTACGTATAGAAGATTTACCTATTCCTTTTACTTCGGTGGCTACGGATTTAACTCAGCAAAAAGAAGTCTGGTTTCAGCAGGGCTCTTTGCAAGAAGCAATACGTGCTTCAATTGCCGTACCTGGAGTCATTACTCCAGTGCAGCATCGAGGCCGGACTCTAGTTGATGGCGGTTTGCTTAACCCCTTACCTATTACACCCGTAGTGGCTTACCACGCTGATTTGATTATTGCGGTTAATGTAACGGCTCAGAGTACCCGAGCGACTTTGGATGAGCTGATGCCTGACTGGGCTGAAAAGGCGGCGGGTAAATCTGAGCCCGGTGCTGTTGGAGAATGGATGCAAAGGGTTAAGGGGCGAGCTGGTCAGCTTTTAGAACGACTTAATTTCTGGGAAGAGGGTGCTGAGGGCAGTGACCCTAATGAAGCCTCGGATACTCGTTGGGGCAAGCTCGATGTTATTTTGCAGTCGTTTGAAATTACTCAAGCAGCTTTAAGCCAATACAAGGTAGCGGGTTATCCGCCTGATATTTTGATGGAAGTTCCGCGCACAGCCTGTGGCGGTTATGAGTTCCATAAAGCCAAGCAGTTGATTGAACTGGGCCGACGCGTTGCCAAGCAGGAATTACAGCTTTGGGAGAGTAACCAGCCAGTAGCACCTGGAGACCTGGATGATATCGGCTGAAACTCGTCTGGATCTTCGTGGAACCTGGTTGGGTTTTCAACGTTTGTTGCCCCTGTCTGTATTTGTCGCCGCTTTTGGGGTTGCCTTTGGTTTAGCTGCAGCGCAAACAGGCCTGACAAAGTTTGAAGCCCTATTGATGAGCGGTTTGGTTTTTGCTGGGGCATCTCAGTTTGCTGCTTTAGAGCTCTGGCAGGCAGAAATTCCCTTGCTGGCGCTGGTTATGACGACCTTTGCGATTAATGCGCGCCACCTACTTATGGGGGCCTCTCTCTACCCTTGGCTCAGTGAACTGCCGGTTGGTCAACGTTATGGCATTTTAACTTTGATTAGTGATGCTAACTGGGCACTAGCTGCACAAGATTATGCTAGAGGTGAGCGTAACCTGGGTATTTTATTCGGCGGTGGTCTGGCTATTTGGCTAACCTGGGTAGGCGGAACGCTGCTGGGCTTGCTATTAACTCAAGGCATACCTGACCCTCAAGCCTGGGGCTTGGATATGGTTCTGGGCTGCTTTCTCCTCACTATGGCTTTGGGCGGCAAAAAAAACTTTCGCCAGCTGGTGATTTGGACGGTGGCTGGCGCGGTTACCTTGGCTGCTTTCTATTGGTTGCCACCCAATTTACATGTGATCTTAGGCGCGCTTGCTGGCGGGCTAGTGGGTGCTTTGTGGTTGGAGGCCAAGCCTGAATGACACTGGAACCCACATCAACGGGTACTCTGTTGATTATTACAGTCATGGCGCTGGTGACCCTGATCACTCGCTATGGTGGCGTGTTTTTGATGTCCTGGGTGCCTATTAATCGCCGTGTAGAGGGGTTTATTAATGGTTTGTCCGGTTCGGTTTTGGTTGCACTGGTGTTACCCCTGGCCGTTGCGGGAGACTTGGCCGCTCGTTTAGCACTTTTAGCAACCCTGGGGGTTTATTTACTCTGGGGTCGCCCTTTGCCCGCTATCTCGGCTGGTATGGGTATGGCGGCCGCTTGGCGCTATTTCTTTTAACCTGGCTTTGATTGAATTGCCTGCTTTGTAAGCTATGCATGCTAGCTTTAAGCCTTTACTCGGTCTGGTCAGAAAAAAACCCAGCACAGAGCTGGGTTTTGTAAGCTAAGGCGGTTTAGATTAACCAGCGAAATTTTTGTTTACAAATTCCCAGTTAACCAGTGCCCAGAAAGCTTCCAAGTACTTGGGACGTGCATTGCGGTAGTCGATGTAGTAGGCGTGTTCCCAAAGATCAACTGTAAGCAGTGCTGTCTGGCCTTCAGTCATAGGCGTGCCAGCATTGGAAGTATTAACAATTTCCAGCTCGCCTGCGGAGTTTTTAACCAGCCAAGTCCAAGATGATCCAAAGTTATTGACTGCTTTGTCATCAAAGTCTTTTTGGAAGGCTTCAAAAGAACCCCATTTTGCATTAATGGCATCAGCAATAGCGCCAGTAGGTTCGCCACCACCGTTGGGGCTGAGGCAGTTCCAGTAAAAAGTGTGGTTCCAAACCTGAGCGGCATTGTTGAATACTGGGCCAGATTTAGCTGCTTTAATCACTTCTTCAAGGCTTTTACCTTCAAACTCAGTACCCGGTACTAAACCATTCAGTTTGGTAACATAGGTTTGGTGGTGTTTGCCGTGGTGGAAATCAAGGGTTTCGGCAGAAATATGAGGCTCTAGGGCATTTTTCTCATAGGGCAGTGCAGGTAGTTCAAAAGCCATGGGTTCTTCTCCTGATCAAGTCTTATTAGAAAATAAAACAACACGCGAAATCATAGCACTCAAGCGCTTAGCTGACAAACCCGACTGCTATGCTAGGGTATTCCAAGACTGCATAATCAAGGGTAGCCGCCAAGGCGGACACTTGGCAGAATAGGCACTTTTAATTAATGAGTTCATTTCATGCCTGATCGTAAAGAACCTCGTTTGACTTTGTCTGAGGCGCAGCAACAAGCCCAAGCTGCTCGTGCTGAGGTGGTCAAACCCTCGTCTTCTACAGAAAAAACGAGTGAGCCGCCACATCGGGCATCAGAAGCTGCGCGAGCTGAAGTGCGTCGACACTTAGCTGAACAAAAGGCTGAGCAGGCACAGAAGCCGAATTTTACATCGACTTCTGCTGATGAAAGTGGCCAGGGGCAAACTAAGCAGCGGCAGGAAGGCAGCACTCAGTCTCGGTCAGTTAATAAGTCAGGGTCTAGGGCTGGTACGCCTTGGTGGAGTTTGCTGGCCTTGGTTTTGGCCCTGGCTGCGTTGGCGTTTGGTGGTTGGCAGTTTAGTCGTGCGCAAAATCAGCAACAGGCGATGGAATCCCTGGCTGCCCGTATTCAGGAGCTGGAAATACGCCTTTCAGAAACCGGGCAAGACTTATCTGAAACCGGGTCTAACTTTAGTCAGCGCTTGGAGGCTCATAGTGACAAGCTGGATTGGGCTGATAGTGAAATTCGCAAACTCTGGGTTGTTGCTCATCAGCGCAATCGTCCAGCAATTGCCGAGTTGCAAGAGCAACTAAGCCGTATGGATCGCCAGTTAACTCAAGCTACTCAGCAGGCAGAACAGGCTGCCAGTCAA
>SKIX01000108.1 GCA_007116195.1 Marinospirillum sp.
CAAAGTCTTGCTGGTACTGCTGAAAACCCTGTCGCTGTTGCTGCTGAAACTCTTCAAAACTGGAAGAGGTTGCAAAGGTTGGGGCGAAGAGCATGCCAGCGGCAAGCGATGTGAGTAGAAAGCGTTTCACGTTAACAGTTCCTTTAACAAATTGGCAGCCTATCATCTTAATCTAATTAATGATTTTTACGGCCTACCCAGAGAAAGTCAAGGCGCTTATCTAAAAATGCTAACTAATCTACATTTTTAAATCCTGCCACTTGACCAAAGTCTAAAGCCAAGCCGAGCAATTGACTTAGTGAACCTTTGCCCTAACAATCACCAGCTCTTAATTACTGGCTTAATCTCTAGGACTTTATGGACTGGGATGATATTCGCATTTTTCTTGAAGTAGCCCGCACCGAGCGACTGAGTGAGGCAGCTCAGCGCTTGAGAATTAATGCATCCACCGTTTCTCGTCGTTTACATCGCTTAGAAAGCAGCCTTGAAATACAACTATTTGAGCGCGGCCAAGATGGCCACCAACTCACTGATCAAGGGCAGCTGCTACTTGCTACTGCACGTCAAATGGAGCAGCAAGCCTTAACCGCTGGCGAAATTTTACAGGGTTTAAGCGATGAACAAATTGGTTCAGTGCGTATTGGCGCCACCGAAGGCTTTGGTAGCTTTTTTATAACACCTAAACTTGCAAGCTTCTGTCAGGCTAACCCCCGCCTGGTGGTTGAGCTCTTACCTATGCCGCGCTTTGTTAAGTTGACCCGCCACGAAGCTGATATGGCTGTAACCATCGAAAGGCCAAGGCACACCAGTTTAGTGGTTACTAAGCTTTGCGACTACCAGCTAAAGCTCTACGCAACCACAGATTACCTAGAGCAGGCACCTGCATTGGAGCGCATTGAAGACCTGAATCATCATCGCTTAATTGGTTACATTGATGATTTGATGTTTAGTGATCAACTGAATTACATGGAACGACTACTTCCTGAGGCTCAGCCTGCTTTTCGGAGCACCAGTGTCGTCGCTCAATTTACCCAAGCTAAAGCGGGGTTAGGTTTAGCTATTTTGCCTTGCTTTTTAGCGGCTGAAGCGCCTAGCTTGCAACCCGTCTTAGAAGATGAAGTCAGCCTGACTCGCAGCTTTTGGTTAGCAGCCCAACCCGAGCGTAAACGTCTCGCTCGTGTTGAAGCCGTATGGCAAGAACTCAAACGCTTGGCAGCAAGTCATCAAAGCTTGCTTATGGGCACAAAGAGCACCTAGGGGAGCAAAAGTTCAGGTTCAATGTGTAGATCAACCGCAAACTTTTCTTTAACTTTTTCTTTAACAAGGTCGGCTAGCTGTAAAAGTTCTGTAGCCTTACCGCCCCCCTTATGCACTAAAACCAAGGCTTGGTGTTGATGCACTGCAAAAGCCCCCAGCTGATACCCCTTTAATCCGCACTGCTCAATTAGCCAACCCGCCGCCAACTTAACACCCTTTTCAGCCGGATAAGTTGGCAACGCGGGATAGGCGTTGACTAATTGTGAAGCCTGCTGCTCACTGACTGTTGGGTTTTTAAAAAAGCTGCCAGCATTAGCCAGCTTTTTGGGGTCGGGTAGTTTTTCTTGGCGTATTTCTGCAACCGTTTCAGCAATGATACGAGGCAAGGGCACGCAAGCCTGTTCCTGCTCTTTTCGCAAAATCTGCTTACCAGCAACTCGTTCTGCCAAGTCAGCATAACCCAAACGCGGTTCAGCATTTTTAGCCAGACGTATCACCAAGGCAGTAATAATAAACCGCCCTCGCCAGTCTTTTTTAAAGCGGCTCGTTCGATAACCTAAATCCAAATCTTTAGCTGCAATAAGCTCAGGCTGGCAGGGTGCCTTTTGGTCTAGCCAAAAACCCTCAACAGCTTCCAGGCAGTCACTAACTTCACAGCCATAAGCACCAATGTTTTGTATTGGAGCAGCACCGGCTTGGCCTGGTATTAAAGCGAGGTTTTCCAAACCATAAAGCCCGCGAGCTGTAGTTTCCAAAACCAGTTGATGCCAGTTATAACCAGCTGGAACACGCAGACTGATAGTTTGTTGCTGGCTCGGCAGCCAAGTTAAAGGCTCAGGCAGCTGCTGCAGCACAACAGCTTTCAAGTTAGTGCCTAGCACTAAGTTACTGCCTCCCCCCAAGGGGAAAACAGGCAGCTCGCAGGTATGCGCAAAATCAAGCGCTTCGAGCAAAGCTTCCTGGCCTGAGGTCTTCATCAACCAAGCAGCAGAGGCGGTTAACCCCAGGGTGTTATACCCCGTTAAATCAGCATTAGGCTGCTTAGAGATCATGAGCTTTACGCAATTGAACTAATAAGCGCTTACAAGCACTTTCGACCAGATCAATAACCTGGTGGAAACCACTTTCACCACCATAATAAGGGTCAGGCACCTCAGTAATTGCTGAGGGGTTGTAGCTCAAGAGCAAACGAATTTTATCTAAATGCTCCATTTCTGATGCCAGATCTTCGACATCAACTTTATTTTGCTCATCCATGACCAGGATATAGTCAAAAGAATCCAAGTCTTGTGGCTGTATCTGGCGTGCTCTCAAGGCTGAAAGATCGTAACCCCGGCTTAAAGCTGCAGCCTGCATACGCTCATCTGGAGCCTTACCCACATGCCAGTCTCCTGTGCCCGCTGAATCTATCTCTAGCTGATCAGCCAACCCTGCTTTTTCAACTAAATCACAAAAAATCCCTTCAGCCGTTGGAGAACGACATATATTTCCCAAACACACAAACAAAACGGAGACTTTTTCTGACTGACCCATAAAGAGAAAACACCTACTATAGAGTTAACTTTGCAAGAAGCTGGGCATTATAAGCCACCCAAGGCTAAAATAGTGGCCTAACCCCTAGAAAAACAAGTTATTACTATGCAATCTCCCTGCGTTGGCTTCTGCTCCACAACTTTTGGTGACCCCATCTGCAGAGGCTGTAAGCGAACAAGCCAAGAGGTTGATTCTTGGAACCTTATGACTCCCGAGCAACAGACTGCTGTATGGCACAGGCTTTGGCAGCAACAGCAACAGCTTGTTCCTCGCTACATTAAGATTTTTGATGCCAAGCTTTTAAAGCAGCAGCTAGAACGACACGGCTTACGCCACCACCCTCAG
The DNA here is from genome assembly GCA_007116195.1 of Marinospirillum sp. The sequence goes on from SKIX01000108.1 coordinate 3,136, forward strand.
GCACCCGCCGAAGCCTGGGTTATTGACCTGCTGAGAGCAGGCTGCCAACACCTGCGCAAGCTATCCGCTTATGGCCTAGAACCCACTTCAGATGCAGCTCACCTCAGCCCTGTTGACCTGTTCAACCGCCTTAACCAAGAACTTTTAACAGAAAAGTAACTCTACAACTTTTGCCCAACTTAACTTTGTTGACACTTTAAACTACAATGCCTCCGCCTTATAACAGGATCGATGAATCCATCGGTTGCTTTGATTC
>SKIX01000154.1 GCA_007116195.1 Marinospirillum sp.
GCTGCAGCAATACGCAACCCTGTAAAAGAGCCTGGGCCGCGACCAAAAGCTATAGCATCCAGGTCTTGTAAAGTGACCCCTTGAGCCGTTAGCAGCTGCTTAATTTGTGGCAATAAAGCCTGGGCATGTTGACGCGGCCTGAGCTGAAAGTCAGCTTTAATCTCACCCTCTAGCCAGAGAGCGACGGAGCAGGCATCCGACGAGGTATCGAGAGCGAGGAGTTTGCTCATGCGTAATCAATCTTTACTAAAAAGTTAAACCCAGAGTATAACTTAAAAAACATTGAAGAATAAAAAAAGGGCCTGCTCACCAGACCCTTTTTTTACTGCTAAGCAAGATTTTACTTACCCAAAGCCTTGAGCACTTGAGTGCGAATTTCTTCTACGCTGCCAACCCCTTTAACACAGGTATAGACTGGAGCCTGCTCGGCATCCTGTTTAGCCCAAGCCTGGTAATACTCGACCAGTGGCGCAGTTTGCTCATGATAAACCGCTAGGCGATGACGCACAGTGGCTTCGTTATCGTCTTCACGCTGAATCAGATCATCACCGGTCACATCATCTTTGCCTTCCACTTTAGGTGGGTTGTGAATAATGTGATAAGTGCGGCCAGACGCAGGGTGAACACGACGACCCGACATGCGCTGAACAATTTCTTCGTCATCAACTGAAATTTCAACCACATTATCCAGCTTAACACCGGCTTCCTTCATCGCATCCGCTTGTGGCAAAGTGCGTGGAAAGCCGTCAAACAGAAAGCCTTTTTCACAATCAGGCTGAGCAATGCGGTCTTTAACCAAGCCGATAATAATGTCGTCAGAAACCAAACCACCTGCATTCATGATTTCTTTCGCTTTTAAACCCAGCTCAGTGCCTTCTTTAACTGCTGCACGCAGCATATCGCCCGTAGAAATCTGGGGAATACCAAAGGCCTCACAAATATATTGAGCTTGGGTGCCCTTACCAGCACCGGGGGGACCCAAAAGAATCAAGCGCATGCATGTCTCCTTAAATCAGTTTCGAGTTGTTTTTTTGAATCCGTAACAGATTCATAGACTAAACAGATCAGAAGACAATACAGGGACTCCCCGCGGCTGACAAGCTTCCGCTCACTAGACATAAGGCGAGTAGGCGTTAGGATACCTGAAAAGCACGAATAGCCTGTCGCAACCCTGCTGTTGTTGAGGTTAGCGCCTCACTGGAAGCTGCCGTCGCCTGAGCACCCTGAGCACTTGCTTGGCTGCCTGCTCTGATGGCCTCCAAGCTGCGATCAATTTCACAAGCAACGGCTGACTGCTGCTCTGCTGCGGTCGCTATTTGCTGGCTTTTAGCATCAATGGCCTGCACAGCTTCCAGAATCTTCAACAGGGTAGCACTCACCTCCTCAGACTGCTCAGCGGTTAGCTCAGCACGCTGACGACTGCGGTCAATATGCCCAACAACCGCATCCACACCCTGATGTAACTCACTAATAATATTAGCTATTTCATAGGTAGAACTCTGAGTCCGACTGGCAAGAGAGCGAACCTCATCCGCAACCACAGCAAAGCCCCGTCCGGCATCGCCGGCCCGGGCAGCCTCTATCGCTGCGTTTAAAGCTAAAAGATTCGTTTGCTCGGCAATATCACCGATCACAGCCAAGGCCTCACCGATGCGGTTACTCCGCTCAACAAGCAGATGCCCCGCTTCACCCGCACCTTGCAAAGCCGTTGCCAAGCGCTGCATGCGTTCACGCATTTCGGCAACGACCTGCTGACTTTGATCAGCTGCCTGGCGTGCAGTTACTGCAGTGGTAGCAGCACTGGCGGCATGTTCTGCTACCTCGGTTGCGGTCGCTGTCATTTGATTCATTGAAGCCGCTACCTGGCTGGTTTCAGCTTCTTGGTGCTCGCTGGTTGTTCGAGCTTTATCAGCATGCTGAGCAACATCTCCGGCCTGCTCACTCACCCGCCCTGCACTGGCACTGACCATGCTGACCAGCTCTCGCATCCGCTCAGCCATAGCAGCAAAAGCTTCCGTCAAACGCCCCATTTCATCTCGTGTGCTGGCTTGCGGCTGAATTCTTAAATCCCCTTCCGCCAGCTTCTTCACACTTGCTAGCAGGCGACGCATATTCTGATGCATGGACACATAAAAGCAGGTATACAAATAGGCAATAATGAGCAGCTGCAAAACCAGCAACAACCCCATCCATTGCAAACTGGACTTTTGTTGACGCTCGCCCACCGCCAACACATCCCGGGTCAGCTTGAGCAAGGTCTGGCCTGCCGTTTGCAGAGCTTGACGCTGGCTAGCCGTTTCTTGTGCAAAATCTTGCCAGGATGCTTCCAGACTAATAGCAAAAACCACCTGATCTTCCAATAACTCCTGAAACTTCGCCAGCTCCTCAGTTACCCTTTGACTGATACTGTCCAAGGACCCGCTTAATTCAGGCGCACGCACTAGCAAACCCTGCAAGCGATTCTCCCAGCTTGTAGACAAACGCGGCAAGTCATCAAGCACAGCCTCCAGTTCGGTGCTCGTTCTGGAGTCCATATATTCCTGTAATAAAGCGAATTGGCCGTAACTACGCCCCCGGCCAAGAGTGCTCGTCAAAGCTTCCATTTCTGCCGTCAGTAACAGCTGCAGCAACTGAACCTCAGCGCGTGAATCTCGCATCAGGTCGCTGCTCTGACGTATTTCCTGCAATAAGCGCTGAGAGTTAATCACTAGCGGCTGATAGTGTGCTAAAGCCAAACTAAAATTACTCAACCGCGGGGAGTGTTCAAAAAAGTGGGCTGCCTGGCTATTGAGTTCTTGCAAAAAGTTGTCCAGATGCGGGTCATCCAATTGCTGCTGACTCGCCTGAAGCAACTGCTGATAGAGGGTCTGCCAAGTCAGTTGCGCTTCTTGAACCGCCGCACTTAATTCAGGTCTTGATCGCGTTTCCAGCAGAGCGGCCAAATCACGATAGTCCTCTGCGGCAGCGACCAGAGCTAAAGCCTGTTCTTGAAGATCCAAGCCCAGCTGTTCACGCTGAATTTGGCGTAAATCCTGCCAGAGGTTATGCATCTGCAAACCACTAAGACCTAACATAGGAATTAGAAAAAGCAGCGCTACTAAGGTGAATTTTGAAAAATAAGCCAAGCGATTCATTAAAGCTCGGCCGGGATACAGCAGCAGTTGGAACATCAGTCTAGCCCTCGTTGCCGTCCTTTTGTTTTTGTTGTGCAGCTTAAAAGCCACAGGACATGACAAGAGCTTAGCGAAACCCAGAAAAAAATCAAACGTATGTTTTATTCTTTTTGTAGCCATCCAGTCAAGTCGCTGACAGGCAAGGTTTTTCCGATCAAAAAAAGCCTGACCCCGAAGGGCCAGGCTGCTGGTTTCCGTCACTGCCGATCAGAGCA
>SKIX01000168.1 GCA_007116195.1 Marinospirillum sp.
GTTGCTTTGCACCTAGAGATGAGTTCGCGTGTTTTTTGCTCGGCATAGTCATTCAGCTGGCCTTGTTGATGCAGTTTGACCAGTTCATCAAAAGGTAAAAGCGACACTAGATAGGGGCTGTTGGGCATGACTGATCTTCCTTGTTATATTTGGTAAAGGGAATTGCTTGTCATCAGTAAACGATAGTTGTTGCATGCTTGCACCCTAGACAAGATCAAGAATGCTCAACAACACTCACTTTGAAACTCCTTAAAGTAAGGTAGTTTTAGATACCTTTAGGCTGTGTGAACAGCTGGTCACCACTAATCATGTAACTAGCGTAAAGCAAGCACGATCACAAATACTAAGAATCCCTTAGTATCATGTCAACCAAAAGTCTAAGAACCTCTTTGCTTAAGCAAGAGGTTCTCTATGGTTCAAAAAAAAATATATGGCACGCGACTTAAAGAAGCGCGACGACAGGCCGACCTGTCGCAAGTACAACTTGGCGTACTTGCAGGAATTGATGAGCTGGCTTCCAGTGCAAGAATATCTCAGTACGAAACAGGCAAGCACTTACCCGACCTACACACTGCACGTCGACTAGCACAGCAGCTCAAAACTCCTCTAGCATTTTTCTTTTGCGAAGAAGACGATCTTGCTGAGCTGATTCTTACTTTCAATCAACTTGATGGCGTGCAAAGGCAAAGCGTGCTCCAACTACTCCGATCATTCTCTAGCTCTCCACGCTGAGCATTGCTCAACTTTGGACAAAACTCAGTTGGGTTTCGGCAAGATTAAACCAGCTATCTAAGTATTACTTAGAATTTTGCATCCTAATTTCCGCATATGAGCCCACCTGGAAACTATTACAGCAAGCCAACATAGAATATTCAGAATATGAGGCCTGCTGCTAAAAGAGCTTACCACTTACCTCGGCTCTTGTTGCATCACTCATCTGCTTGATCCCTTCCGAAACCTCGCCAATGCGCTTGGTGCTCTGCACCCCTTCCTGTGCGGCCTCTCTCACCGTGGCTACCGTTTCATTAACCTTTTCAACCTGGTCGGACTGCTTGGAAATCTGACTGTTAATTCTAGTAATCGCTTCTAAAAGCCGTTTAACGCTATCATTAATACTCTGTAGGCTGTTTTGTGTTTTTTCGGCCAGGGTACGCACTTCATCGGCGACCACAGCAAACCCCCTACCGTGCTCACCAGCTCGTGCAGCTTCAATTGCCGCGTTTAAAGCTAAAAGATTGGTCTGGTCTGCAATATCATTAATCAGCCCAAAGACCTCCTGGATCTCATCAAACTGAGCCACGATTGCCCCTGATTGATTCTTGGTTTCATTGATGAGCTCAGTAATCTCATGAATGTAGCCCGCCGTGTTTTGTACCGCATTCTCTTGGCGTTCAGCGACTGCCAACAGGGCGGTCGCACTTTCCATTAACACGCTGCTACCTTGGCTGAGTTCGTCTCCATTCTGCTGAGATCGCTCTAGCATCGCAATAATAGAGCTCCCCAGTTTATTAACGCCCTTGGCAAGGTCGAGCAGGTGTTTGTGCAAACCTTCTGTCTCTACACTAGGGCGGTAGTCGTAGGCAGTATAGGACTCCAAGGTCTTGAGCACAGAAATAACATTACTTTCCAAGTTTTCTGCCATCTGGTTAAGCACATCCCGTAGGCGAAGAAGTGCTGGGTTGTCTACTTCTACATCCAGGCGCTGGCTGAGATCACCTGCCTGAAAAGCACCCAAAGCCGTAATGGCCGATTCAATCATGCGATTATCACTGTCAACGGCTTTTTGAATGGAACTGACATGGTCATTAATCGAGTGAGACATGCGGGCAAACTCATCCTGACCCTTGATCAGAATAGGGCTGGGCTTATCTGCTTCACGGTTGAGAAAGCGGAAAAATCCGTCAAGCCCCAGGCTAATCTCTTCAGCCTTGCGAATAATCCCCCGCAGAATGACAAAAATAATGGTCATCACCAAAATGAAAACCAGAACAAACAAGCCGTTTTGAATGGCCAGGGTTTGTTTTAGGGCTGCAATCTGATCATCATAAAGCTGGCGGTCAACGCGCAACAGGTGGAAACCAAAACGTCTTCCGTCCGGCCCTATAGCAGGAACAGCCATGGTCATATACTGATCACCGAGTGTATAACCACGCTGCGTGATAGCTTTGAAATCCAGCCTCTGGGCATACTGCTCCATTTCACTAGAAAACCAGCCATCGGCGGCAGTCACATAATCAGCGATGCGGGTATTGCTCGGGCGGTAATTTTCACCCGCTTCGTCCTGGTCGATCAGCAGAATATAGCCAATGCCTTGCTCTTGCAGGTCGCGGGCAACCGTTGCCACCCCCAGCATAACGCTGACCCAACCATTAATTACGCCCGATTCTTGAGGGTCGAAAACAGGGCTGACGGTTCGAATTGAATAGCCACTGGTGCCGATATTTTGCGCCACAACCGTTTTCTCGGCTGCCACTGCTTCTTGAATAATGGACAAGTGGCCCAGGTTTTCACCCCGGCGGGGGTTCCAGTTACGAAAAAGTGTATTTAACTCATCGCTAATAAATTGGATGCGCGTACCTGGAAAGTTAAACTCGCGGGTAATATCCTGGGTTGTCTGAGCGATTTCTTGTTCCAAGGACTCAATCTGGCCTTCCTTTAAACGTGTCCGAATATCCGTGGAAGAGGAGAGGGCTACGCTAAGAATAGCACTAATATTGAGCAGGCTTTCAATCTCGGCGTTAATGATCAGAGTGTGATCGTCCATAATCCGTTCAGCCGCTGTCTGCTTAGCGTCTGGAAGGAACTTGCCAAAATAAGCTGTAGCGGCAATTAGGCCGAAAGCTAGAAGAAGAGCGGTGAGCATAAGAGCCACTCGTGCAAGTGTTCGTGTCTTGAAAATGGACATATTTCACCTTATCGGCCAGATTTGTGTCTTATTGTAACAATATTTAAGATAAATCTAAACCAATAAAAGGCGTTAAAAAGGCGCTTGTTGAACTTTTTGGAATTGAAACTTTGGCGAAGTAGATCAACTCCGTCGTTATACAAATAAAGAGAGTGGAAGTAGAGTTCAAACAGTAGAATTCTTCTTTAAAAACTGGTCTGAGACAGTAATTATCCATTAATTTCATTTTTACTAAGCCTTGAGTAACCCCAGTCATTGCAAACTATGCGTGTAGCAAAATTGCTATTTGAAAGACCGTTTATTTAAGTCTGGAGGTCATGATAGGCGGTAACACATCGACCACCCAGGCTGTATTCCAGCCGGTCAAAACTAACTTTATTCGCCATCATGATCCCTCGACCATGGTTATCCAAAGCACGTTCCAAAGAGAATTCAAAAAAGTCATCTGGCTCAAAACCCTGGCCTTCATCTTCAATTCTA
>SKIX01000215.1 GCA_007116195.1 Marinospirillum sp.
ATCAACTGGCCGTTAATCACCGCACTTCACCGATCACTGAGCGCCACCGGGTGATGCTGGATTTTGCACTCTATATCGGTCTGGAAGCCGGCGAGTTGAATGACGAATGGAAAACAAAACTCAAGGCGGCGGGCTTCACACTGGAGGATATCTGGGATATCGGTGCCATCAGTGCTTTTTTCGGGCTATCCAACCGTATGGTGTCCCTCACCGGCACACCGCCCAATCCGGAGTTTTACCTGATGGGGCGGGTGCCTAAAGGAGACTAAAGCGCCAGCCTGGCTTTAGCGACCGGGCTTTCTGGAAGTACCCCGAGCAGGCTTTCTGCCTGCTGCAGGACGCCCCTTAGCGGGCTGCCTGCGCTGGGTGTTTTTTGGTGCAGGCTGAGCAGCCGGCTGAGTCTCTGGTTCTACCTTGGCTTCTGGCTCTGCCTCTGCTGCCTCCGGTTCAGCTTTTTTCTTCCCTGGTTGATAAGCCGGTGGCTCATCTTGCAGGAAGTCAGCAACGGTTTCCAAGTACTCACCCAGCAGCTTTTTGCTCACTACAAAGATGTGACCAATGTTCTTTTCGATGGTCCGGTTCAGGCCTCCACGTGTCATCTGCACGTTATCCTGCCGTCCCCAGCGTTCGCTGGTTTTACAGGAGCCTACAGGAGCGATGGGGTCACGCTGGCCGCGATAATCAAAGATCGCGATATCAGCACGATTCAGGGCATCCATGTCAACGGGTTGGCCATCCAGCTCTTTAATACGAGAAGGTAGAGTGTACTTACCTTCCCAGATTTCATTATTCATAAAGATACGCTCAATCCACTCTCGGTGAGCTTTTGCTGGAAAGCGTGTACCTGAATTAAGCCAGTGCAAGAAAGGTGCAGCATCATCTATAGCACCGTGGAAGTTAGCACGCGCATAGAAACCTTCTGCAACGCTAAAGGCAACACCTGGCTGAATAGCATGCATGCCTGCCTCAATAGTTTGAGGCGGCAGGTTACTGGTTCCAAAGAAGGTCTGCATAATTGCAGGGTTGTAGTTCTCGCGGATAACAGTGCGCATTGGCAAGTGGCCGCTGGTTTCATCATCAAAATAAATCGGGGTGGTCATGAGCACCACCTGGCGAATCTTGATGTCTTTACCGCCATGCTCGGCTTCTTCAATTCGCCGGGCCAGGTAGGGCATAAACAGGGTGCCGCCCATGCAGTAGGCCATGACTTCGATAGGCTGATCAGGGTGTCTACCAATAATTTGTTCTAGATAGCGGTCATGAACGGTTTTCCCATAAAAGCTTAAACCCAGATCGTTCTGCTCAGGTCCTGGGTTACCATAATCCACCATGTAAACGTCGTAACCTAGCTTAAGCATACCCTCTACAACGGACTTTTCCGGTGCCAGATCAAAAATCTCGCAGCGGTTGATCATTGGGCTGGCCATGTAGAGTGTTTTGCCATTCGGTTTCACACCTTCAGGCCGTGGGTAGTACCTTAAGCGTACAGAATAAAGCTCCGAGCCAGGAACCGTCTCCCACTCACAGGCACCCAACTTGGCATGAGGGGATTCCAGAGCAAAGCGCCGGATATCAATGGCATCATGCGCTAAAAGAGCTAGCAGGCGAAGCTCGCAGTCCTGCAAGTATTCAGCATCAGTTTGTCGCAGCGTTCCTTCAGGCGAAGGCTTGCGGTAGGGGTTACGCTTAACATCGGTTAAAGGTTCGTTGGCAATGACCTGCACTAAAGAGCGCAGCAGCTTTTTCATGGCACGCAAACGCGTTTGGCCAAAACTATGATACTGCCATTCCAGAGTCTGCAAACTTAACAGCTGGCCGAGCAACCAGGTTTGACCCGCAGCCGTTTCACAAGCCCAATCACATTGCTTACGATCAAAAACCAGCTTATAGCCTTTGCGGGTTAGATAATCGCAGTTGGCTGCTTTTTCTTCACTGCTCGACTCCATTTCAGATGTCAGAGCAATGAGCAGTTTGCGCAGACGCGCCGCATAGGCTGTTTCTATGCGCAGGTTGTCTCTTGCTACCAGGTCAGGATCACGACCATGAGCAACAGCTTCTTGAGACGCTTTTACCAGAGGCTTCAACCAACCGGTGAACAGCTCTCGTGGCAGGCCCAAGGGTGACCAGAGTGCTTCTTGTGTTTGACTTGCAGCAAACAGGTTTTTTAAGCAGAGGCCATTAAATTCCGTTAGCCAATGCTTGGTATCCTTATATTTAGATACGTTATCAACCTGAGTCACCCCCATAAAGGCATCTAAAAAGTCTGCAGTAAAGCGAGGCAAGGCCAAGCCACCAGACGATAAGGGCAGCAAAGACTTCATTTGTGAATCTTCAGCATCCAGCATCTTTCACCTCCTCAGGCGCAAGTCAAACAGCAAATACAAGTTACTTAACTCTAACAAAGAGTCACATTAAGAGCTAGCCAGCATTTGCCTGGCGATGCAAAGGCTCACTCAGCTCATGCACAGCATCCACCAAAGCCTTGGCGTGCTCTGGGGGCACAAACTGATTAATGCCATGCCCAAGGTTAAAGACATGGCCTGAACCCGGACCGAAGCTTTCCAAAATGCGACCCGCTTCAGCACGGATGGCAGCAGGGGGAGCAAAAAGAGCACTAGGGTCTAGGTTGCCTTGCAAGGCCACCCGATTGCCAACACGGGCACGGGCAGCACCCATTTCAGTTGTCCAATCTAAGCCTAGAGCATCTGCACCTGTCGCCGCCATAGCCTCTAACCACTGCCCTCCACCTTTAGTAAAGAGGATTACGGGCACCTTACGGCCTTGGTGTTCGCGGATCAAACCGTGAACGATTTGCTCCATATATTTTAGCGAGAATTCCAGATAGGCTGGCGTGGAAAGGCTGCCGCCCCAGGAATCAAAAATCTGTACAGCCTGAGCACCGGCACGAATCTGTGCATTCAGGTAGGCGGTGACCGTTTGCGCCAATTTATCCAGCAACTTATGCATGACATCGGGCTGCCCATAAAGCATCGCCTTGGCATGGCGGTATTCACGGCTGCCCTGACCTTCAATCATATAGGTTGCCAAAGTCCAAGGGCTGCCACTAAAGCCAATTAAAGGCACACGACCATTAAGCTCCTGGCGAATACGGCTAACGGCATTCATCACATAATCCAGATCTTTTTCGACCTCAGGAATCGGCAGGGCATCAACTTCTGCGGACGTTCTAACCGTTTTTTTAAATTTGGGGCCTTCACCCGTTTCAAAATACAGCCCCAGCCCCATAGCATCAGGGATGGTCAGAATATCGGAAAACAAAATGGCCGCATCCAGATCAAAGCGCTCCAAGGGCTGCAGGGTCACCTCACAGGCCAGGTCGGTATTACGGCAAAGATCCATAAAGGA